>JAJYTW010000196.1 GCA_021792855.1 Actinomycetes bacterium | reverse complement strand
GCAAGGCCAAAGCGCTCTAGTCGTGTCACTAGGCTATATCGCCCTTTCCACCAACCCAGACCCTGCTGACCTGCACGTTCACCATCCGGGAGACACCGGAACCAGCCTGAGCTGCGGAACGCAGGTGAGACCAGGCCCCGGTGAGCGGGCAGAAGGCCGCCAGCGGGCCAGTGCGTCGTCGCAGGTCAGTGGCGGTGGAGGTGGGATTTGAACCCACGGAAGGGTTGCCCCTTCACACGCTTTCGAGAACTGCGCCCGCCCGTCCGCCACAGTCCGCAGCCGTTCCCCGCCTGCCCGAACACGCCGCGCGCGTACCCCGGCGGACGGCCCCGGCCGGGAGTGAATGAGACCAAAACTGAGACCAAGCCCCGCCCGCCCGCTGGGCTCTCGGGTCTTACCGCGGCCGGTATACCGTCGACCGGTGCTGGATGTCCTGCACGATGACCGCGTGCTTGGATTCGTCGATCCGGTAGATCACGCGCCACCGGGCACCGAGCCGCGCGCAATGAAATCCGGCCAGGGCATCCCGCAGTGGCTTGCCGATGCGGTACGGCGCATCGAGAAGCGGGCCCGTGATGAATTCGACAGCCGCAGCGGCGACGTCTTCGGGGAGCAGCTCGGAGATCGCGCGCCGGGCCGGGCGGGTCATCCCGAGCTCGTACGGGTCAGCGGTCACCGCCTGCGCTCAGCCAGCAGCGCGCGCGCGGCATCGGCGCCGTAGACCACATCACCGGCCCGCTCGGCCTCGCGGGCATCGGCCAGGCCCCGCAGCGCCGCCGGGTCCGCGAGGATCTCGGCGGTCTCGCGCATCGAGAGGTACTCCTCGATCGCGACCAGCACCGTCTGCTGGACACTGCGATGCTCAGCCTCGGCGACGTGCCTGAGCTGGTCCTCGATCTCGGGCGGCAACCGGAGTGTCATAGCCATACCAACATGGTATCACAATGGTTCATTTGGTCGGCCGCGCTGCCGCCAGTCGGCCCGCCGGGAACTCTGGGCGTCGCCCCCGCACATGTTCCCCCCAGCGGATCTCGTCCCCGGCGGGCGACCCGAGATGACAGCGGTTTTCAAGACCGCCGCACGAACATCGCTGACCTGCGATGATCCGGTCCAGTTGCTGGAATTTGCGCATGTATTCGGCACGGTCAGCGATGAGGCCGCGCGCGCTGACCGAGAGGGGCAGTCGCTTCAGCAAACCACGCTGACCTGCAGCAGTGCGTCCCGGAGCGCGGGTGCTCGACGCGTATTCGGCGGGGCCGCCAGTTGGACCCAAGGACCGGTGGCTGTCATCAGGGCCGGTTGTCATCCTGGCTCTCAGGGCGGGCCGGATCACGGCTGCGCCACTGGGGCCGCAGGGCGGGCTCCATCGCGGCCTGGGCCGCCCCGGACCCGATACGCTTCGGGGACTGCGGCCGCGTACCGGGCCGCGCACGACGGGTCCGGGACCACGGCGAGGTCACCAACTGGGTAGTGTCACGCCGGGCGGCGCCCTGCTTCCCCGCGTCGGTTGCAGTGCGGCCGCCTGTTCCGGCCGACATGGCCGCACCGTGAGTCCGTCCGAGCAGGCGGGTATCCAGCCGCTCAGGCTCATCCTGATGATGTCGTGGCCGGATGTTAGCTTGCCGGAGTGCGGATTGGCGTGTACGTCGACGGCTTCAACGTCTACTACGGCGCACGCGGACTCTGCGGCCGCGGAACGCCGGGATGGCGCTGGCTTGACCTGCGCGGCCTGGCCGCCGGCCTGGCCGGCCGGCGATCGAACTGGCCGGGCGCCCGGGTCGAGCGCGTCGTGTACTGCACAGCGCGGATCGACGGTGCGGCAAATCCGTCGGGATACGCCGACCAGGATGTCTACCTGAAGGCACTCCTGGCAGCCGGGAGCGTTGACCACATCGAGTACGGCACCTACGTCGCACGAGTGAAGACGGCTCCGCTGGCGGTCAAGGACGCGCGCGGGCGGCCGCAGCTGGTCGGGCCATCATGGCCCGTGATGGTTCAGGACGGCCACGGAGGCCAGCTGACCGACGCGGTGTTCATGGTGTCGCATGCCAGCCGCGAGGAAAAGGGCTCCGACGTGAACGTGGCCGCGCACCTGCTGCTCGATGTCCTCGGTGGCCGCGTGGACGGCGCCATGATCATCTCCAACGACAGCGACCTCCGGCTGCCCGTCGAGCAGGCTCGTCTGCGCGTTCCGGTCGGTGTGGTGAACCCGTCACGAAACTACCTCGCAGGAGATCTGCGAGGCAGCCCGGACACCGGTGCCGGGCGGCACTGGTGGGCCAGGCTGACTACCCACGACCTGACCAGCCATCAGCTTCCTGATCCTGCGGGCCGGTACCGCCGCCCCGCAGGCTGGTAGCCACCACGGGAATGCGCCGGCGAGCCTGCGGGGTTATAGTGTCTGCATATACCACCCGGCTCCTCGTGGGCCGGGTCTTCTCTTTCCCGGAGTCGGCGACGTCACCTGGCCCGACTCGGCCTTAGCTGCCCAGCCGAGCACTATGCCAACGGCTCATACCGGTGATGGCTACTGTTGCTGCCGTTTCCCGAGCCAAACGACGGGCAGCCGCCCGGAGAGCTGACGTGGCCGGGCAGGGGGTGCACGCCGCGGCGGCGTGCGCATGTCCGTTCACGGGCGTCCGGCACGCATCTGACCAGGCACGACAGGCACAGCTTCTCTGGTGATCACGCCGCCGGGACGACCGCAAATGAGACCAAGAACTGAGACCAAGCCCCGGACACGGGCGGACAGCCGCCAGCGGGCCAGTGCGTCGTCGCAGGTCAGTGGCGGTGGAGGTGGGATTTGAACCCACGGAAGGGTTGCCCCTTCACACGCTTTCGAGGCGTGCGCCCTCGGCCACTAGGCGACTCCACCGCCGAAGAGCCTACCGGAACCAGGGCAGCGGCGCGTCCACCGATGAGCAAGATCACCCGCTTCCCGGCGGTTACGGCGCCGCGGAGTCCCCGCCTGCCGCACGATGCCGGGCGAAGAACTCGCTGATCACCTCGCCGCATTCCCGGGCCAGCACGCCGCCGATCACCTCGACCGGGGGGCCGAGACGCCGGTCGGTGACCACGTCCCACAGCGATCCGGCCGCACCGGCCCGGGGGTCGGGCGCGCCGTAGACCAGGCGCCGGATGCGGGCGGCGATCAGCGCGCCCGCGCACATGGTGCATGGCTCCAGTGTCACGAAGAGTGAGCAGCAGTCGAGCCGCCACGACCCGGCGGCACGCGCCGCGGCGCGCAGGGCGACCACCTCGGCATGCGCGGTGGGGTCGGTGTCGGCCAGGCAGCGGTTCCGGCCGCGGCCGATCACCTGTCCGTCCGGGGCGAGCACGATGGCCCCGACCGGCACGTCGGCGCCCGCTCCCGGCGCCTCGACGGACGCCAGGTCCAGGGCAAGGCGCATCACCGGCTCAAGCGCAGAGATGTAACCGGGAGTAGCCGCCGCATCGGGCACGCCGGCCGCCGGGCCTGGCTGCGAGGACTCCTCCCCACCTGGCCGGTCCGGCGCGGTCACGGCCCGATCGCCGAGTCGAGTGCCCGCTCGAACGCGGCCCCGAAGCCGATCCGGCGCGCCAGGCTGGCGAGCACCTCGTCGGGGAACAGGTCAAGGTCGCCGGACAGGGCGCACAACTCCATCTCGTCTACGCCGAGATCCGCCAGGATCGACAGATCGCCGGCTGGCAGGACCTGGTCGAGATCCTCGTCATAGGGCACGGGAATGTCCAGGTGCTCGAGCACCTGCCGGGCCAGATCCCAGTCAACAGAGGCGGTCAGGTCAGATAGGAACACGCTGACCTGGCCGCCGATCACCCGGGTGATTACGAAGAAGTCGTCGCCGACCGCGGTCAGTCCCATCGCGCCGCCGATGCTCGGCTGCTGCCGCAGCACCCCGACGATGGCCGCCAGATTCTCGGTCACCGCCAGCGGCAGTGGCTCGGCCACCCAGGCGTCGTCCTCCCGGTAGACGGCTATGCAGAAGTCACTGCTTGTCACCTCGGCCACAGTCACTTCTCCGTCTCCCCTCTGACCCGCGTCACCACGGGCTCCGTGCCGGTCGCGGACCGAACGAGTGCCGCACGAAGAACAGTAACGGCTTTCCGTAAATAATCGGCGCGGATGGGCAGGCATCCGGGTGGGTAGCGCTAGGGTGACCCCTGCGAGGATCGAACGGCCAGTCCTATCGGAGAGCACCATTGGTTGCCAAAGGTTGCTGAGCTATGCTGAGGCACAGCAGCGATTACAAGCTGTGACACGCGGCGGGAGGTGATCGACATGTTGAAGAAGGTTCTGACCTGGGCTGTCATCGCCTTCGTCATCTACTACCTGGCCACCTCCCCCCAGGGTGCCGCCAACGTCGTCTCCGGCGCCCTGCACTGGCTGAAGACAGCCGGGGACGCGATGTCCCGCTTCCTCAACGACATTCACCTGAGCTGATGAGCCGCGCGGCAACCACCAGGAACGAGCAGGCCGCGGTCGACAAGTACCTGCTTCCGCGTGAGGTGCGCGTGGCGACCGTGCGGCGGCATCCGGCCGTGCTCATCCCGGTGAGCGCCCGGGCGGTCGGCGGCCTGCTGGTCGCCGCTGTCCTCCAGGTCACCGTCCTCCGGAGCCAGCCGATCGTCGCGGCCGTCGTCTGGGCCGTCTGGGCCGTGCTGCTCGGCCACATGCTCTGGAAGACCGTTAACTGGGCCGTCGATTACTTTGTCATTACCTCCGAGCGCATCCTGCTGACCTCTGGTGTCTTTACCAGAAGCGTCGCGATGATGCCGCTCACAAAGGTGACCGACATGAGCTTTCACCGGTCGTTCGCCGGCCGGCTACTCGGATATGGCGAGTTCGTCGTCGAATCAGCCGGTCAGGACCAGGCGCTGCGGACGATCGATCACATCCCCTACCCCGAGCAGTTGTACCTGGTCATCTGCGGGCGGATCTTCAAGGACGCGGCCCCGAACGAGCAGGGCACTCCGGTGTCACCTGAGCCCGAGGACACGTTCGGAACTGAGATGATCGAGTCGGAGACGGAAACCTTCACGTTCGACGACTCATATCCGCTCGATGACACCGCTACCTTCCCGGCCGATGACAGCCCGATGGACGACGACCCGAGCCGGCCAGACCCATTCTGATCTTCCGGCCGCTTCGCCCCCGCTTCGGCGGTCCGGCTGAGGCTGCGGCACGCGATGGGGACCGCCACCTCGCCTGACGCGTCCCGCGATAAATGCACTGGTTCAGCCTGATTGTGCCCCGCATCTGAGATGGACTTGCCGGACGATTCCCAAAAAAGTGATCTTGCAGAAGGTGGGCGACACTGCGACCGGAACGCCGGACGGATGGACGAAGGCCGCTCGGGTCCAGAAGTGGGTCTGTCTGAAGGTGATCGACCAGACCTCCAACGACATGGTGCTGGGAACCTCGGCCTACAAGCGCGGGATCAACGCCACGCTGCTGGCGTTCGAGTACAAGGGCATCGGCTGGGTGGTCAACATCACGCCCGAGCCGCAGATCATCAAGGGGGGCTACGACATTGACGTGCCGCAGGCCGACAAGATCGCCCGCGCCGCCCGCGCGACCTGGGAGCTGGCCGGGATGCTCACCGGCCACGCGGCCGCTCGCATGCCGCGCCAGGCTGCCGCCGATCCGCCTGCACGACTTGCGCCACGGTGCGGCCACGATGCTGCTGGCCGCCGGATCACCGCCGAAGGTGATCAGCGAGCTGCTCGGCCACGCGACGGTGCCGTTCACGATGGACATCTACACCGAGGTAGCCGAGGAACTCGCCGAGGCCGCCACGACCGCAATCCGTACCGCGCCGCCAGCGGCCAGCCGCTGAGTGAGGGTCATCGAACGCCTCGTGCGAGCAACGTTTGGCGAGTTGGCCATGCTAAATCGCGGAACACGGATCCTTCAACACGGCGAGCCGACCCAACGCCATAGTGAAGCGAAGCTAAGTTGGCCGACCCTACTGGTCACCATATTAAACTGAGACGTGGTCAACTTAAATACTGCTAGGATTAGCGTCGTGGCTACACCTGACTTGAGGACCCGCGCCGGGCGCACGATCCGGCAACCGGAGGGCTACCAGGCATTCATCCCCGCACCTCTGCCGCCTGATCCTTCCTTGCGGTTCGATAGCCAACTCGTCACCGTCCTGGCCAGTGCCAGCACCGCTCTAGGGCGCCTGGACGGTGTCGCAGCCACGTTGCCGAACCCTGAGCTCTTCGTCGCCATGTATGTACGCCGGGAGGCGGTCCTATCCTCCCAGATCGAAGGCACGCAGAGCACTCTTGATGACGTCCTGGCCTTCGAGATCGACTCGGATCGAAGCAAGCTACCGGACGACATCGAAGAGGTCGTCAACTACGTCGCTGCGATGAACTACGGTCTGGCCAGGCTGCAGACACTTCCCCTGTCGCTCCGGTTGCTGAGGGAGATTCACGGAAAGCTCCTGTCCGGGGGCCGAGGCAGCGAGAAGTCCCCCGGTGAGTTCCGGCGCAGCCAGAACTGGATCGGCGGCGGTCCGCGCCTGGCTGACGCGACCTTCATCCCGCCGCCCCCTCACGAGATGCGAGCCGCGCTGGGCGACCTGGAGCGTTTCCTGCACGACGCCGGCGGCCAAGACCCGCTCATCGTCTGCGCGCTCGCGCACGCCCAGTTCGAAACGATCCACCCGTTCCTGGATGGCAACGGCAGAGTCGGGCGTTTGCTCATCACCTTTCTGTTGTGTCACGTCAAGGTGCTCCACTGCCCGGTGCTCTATCTCAGCCACTACCTCAAGCAGCATCGCGGCACGTACTACGACCGGCTCATGGCCGTCCGCTATGAGGGAGACTGGGAGGGCTGGCTGCGGTTCTTCCTCACCGGCGTTGCCACCGTGGCCCAGGAGGCCGAGCACACCGCGCGGCGGATAGTCGAGCTTCGCGAGGTACTCCGCCGCGAGGCCCAATCCACCGGCATGAGCGTCAACGCTCTGAAGTTGCTGGATCACCTATTCGAGCAGCCGGTCATCAACGTCAAGGCAGCCCAAGAGCGACTCGGCGTGACATTCCCCGCCGCAAACGGAATGATCCGCGACCTACAGAAGGCCGGCGTTCTCACGGAAGTCACCGGCGGTCGCCGCAACCGCATGTTCCGGTTCGATCCCTACCTCGATCTCTTCGCAGATGTCGACGAGGTAACTGGAGACGGTACTGCGCCACAACCGACGCTCTATGAGGGCGACACAGAGCGTTGACCGTAGTGCATGCAACATGTAGCGGCAGTTACATGACGCCGGAGGAGGCTGAGCACATGCTCAGCGAGTGGTTCATCGTGACCCGGGACCGCGACAGCGCAGGCGCGTCCGGGCAACGGTAGCCGTCGGCGTGAGTAAACACCGGGTGCACCGGCTGACAGGCATCGCCCGGACAACCATCGACCGCATCCTCTTGTCACCAGACGCGCCCGCTGGTGCCAGCAATGTGCCATCAGGAGGCTCTGATGATCGCTAACGCGCGACCAGGGGCCCTGCCTGACTGGCAGGGCCCCTGGTCAGAAGCGGAGGCTCGGGGATTTGAACCCCGGATGGGCGTGAACCCAAACCGCATTAGCAGTCCCTTCACCGCGCCGTAATCGAGTCCAGGCCGAGCCACGCCGCAGGCGACTGCGCAGGTCAGTCCAGGTGTGCGGCGTCATGCGGCACAAGCGGGAGAAGACCTCCGCAGTCCGCCTCGGACCATCTGTGGACCATCACGGAGCTAGCCCAACCCTCTAGAAGAAGCGGGCTGCCGCACGCGCTCGCAACGCGGCGACAGCCCTTGGCATCCAGCCGAAAGCCCGGAAGGACACCCAAGATGAAGAATCCCACACCCGCCCCTCAGACTGATCCGCACACCAAGCGAGCCAGCCGAGATTCGATTAGAACGGCGCCCGGAGTGGCGATTCGCTCGGTGCGCTGGGCGCCGTGCCCGATCTGCCGCGCCGCAGCAGGTGCTCCTTGCCGCCGCGGCCCGCTCCCTGGCGACCACCTCGATAGGTGGCTCGACGCCTACGCGGCCGGCCGGGTGTCCCTCGGCCAGCTCGCCGCCGAGATCGGGCGGCTGGACGTGATCACCCGGGCCACCATCGTGCCGGAGCGGACGCCATGAGCCAGATCCCAGCGCCCGGCTTGACCCCGCACGACCGGCGCACCGTGCTCGACGCCCTGGTCACCGCGGAGGGCGCGCTG
>JAJYTW010000007.1 GCA_021792855.1 Actinomycetes bacterium | reverse complement strand
ATACGACTCCGGGGCGCTCGGCACGTCGTAGTTCACCACGTGCGTGAGGTGCTCGATATCGAGGCCGCGAGCGGCCACGTCGGTGGCTACGAGCAGGTCGAGGCTCTCGCCGCGCAGCCGGCCCATAACCCGGTCCCGCTGCTGCTGGCCCATCCCGCCGTGCAGCGCCTCGGCACGGTAACCACGGGCGTTCAGGGTCTCGGTCACCTGGTCGACCTGGTCCCTGGTGCGGCAGAAGACGACCGCGGCCGCGGGCATCTCCACATCGAGGATGCGCCCGAGGGCCGCCGGCTTGTGCCCGCGCGGGACGAGGTAGGCAGTCTGCCGGACGAGCGTGTTCCCGGCGCGCGCCGAGTCGGCCCGGCGGCCGAGTTCCACCCGCACCGGTCCGCGCAGGTGGCGGCGCACCATGCCGTCGATCCGCGGTGGCATGGTCGCCGAGAACAGCGCGGTCTGCCGGCCCTCCGGGGTGTGGCCGAGGATCTCCTCGATTTCCTCGGCGAAGCCCATGTCGAGCATCTCGTCCGCCTCGTCGAGGACGATCACCTCAAGGCCGGCCAGCGTCAGCGTCCCCCGGTTGATGTGATCCAGCGCGCGCCCGGGTGTCGCCACCACGACGTCGACACCGCGCCGCAACGGGCCAAGCTGCCGGCCGATCGGCTCGCCGCCGTAGACCGGCAGGACTCGGGCGCCGAACTCACGCCCGTACCCGCGCATCGCCGCGGACACCTGCATGGCGAGTTCGCGCGTCGGCACCAGCACCAGGGCGAGCGGTTCGGTCCGCTGACCGGCCGCCAGGACACGCTGGAGCACGGGAATCGCGAATGCCGCGGTCTTCCCGGTCCCGGTCGCGGCCTGACCGACCAGGTCCCGGCCCGCGAGCAGCGGCGGGATGGCGGCCCGCTGAATCGGCGTCGGTTCTTCGTAACCAAGGCCGGCCAGGGCCCGGTTCAGTTCCGGGGCCAGCGCCAGTTCGGCGAACCCGGTCGCGTCGTCGCCGTAATCCTCGGTCACGCACACTCACCTAGCTTGAAATGCAACTACTACTCCAGCTCTGTATTCACCTGGGGACGCGGAGGGCGGGATGGCCCGGCCGGGAACTCGTCCATCGCGGCACTGACGTCGTGGTCGCCAGGGCACGGCGACAGATCGGACTCCTTAGGGGCCGGGTTCGGGTCCGCACGGTGCGGCATCCGGGCCGGTTCTCGACGCGACTTCCCCAGAACCCTGAAGTGGCGCCCGCAACCGCGCTGACTGCGAGCGTGCGGTTCATGCAGGCACACAAGACAACTACGACCTCAGTGTACAGCCCCGCCCGGGCGTGGTTCATTCCCGCGCGGTACGGAGCGATCTCCCAGGCTCCCGAGCAGCATGCAGCACGGCTTCCTGATCGCACTGCCGGCCGGCTAGGAGGTCAACCCCGCGGTCGTCCACGTCAGATAACGGTCGGGCGCTGCCTTCGGCGCAGGCCCGCCGCGCCCGGACAGCCGGCCGTCAGTGCGGCGGTCAGCCATTCCAGGCTGGCCGCCGCTTCCTTGCGTGCCCTGGCCTCGCGGCGGAACAGTTCATCGGTCTTGGTCAGCACCAGCGTGTACGGGCTGCCGAACTTCCAGACCTGATGGCTTACCGGCAGTTCGCCGGCCCTGATCTGGTCGGCGACGTGCTTGCGGCGGGCCTCGGCGAGCGGCCACTCCAGTGTGCGTTCCCCGCGGTCGGCGAGGAATCCGCCGAGCGTGCCGCACAGGTCGCAGCCGCAGCCTCCGGGCCAGGGGACCGACCAGTCGTCGGCGGGACGCGCCGGGCGCCCGGTGATCGCGACGAGCCGGCGCTCGCAGTCCCGGGCCAGCGCCGCGAGCGCCGCGCTCGGTCCGGTGCCGGCCGCCCGGAGCATCGGCAGCAGGCAGGCGAGCACGTCATCGTCGTGCGCCCGCAGCACGGCCGCGATCTCGTCGGCCAGCGGCGTGCCGTCCGCGGCCGCAAGCAGGCCGGCCAGTGGCCTGCCCAGGTCGGCGAGGCGCTTACGTCGTTCGGCCGGTGCGGGCTGGTTGAGCCAGAGCCGGATGTCACCAGCCAGCCAGCGCCACGACGCAGCGAGCAGCCGCCCGGCGGTGGCCTCCGCTCCGGCGTCCCGCAGCGCCGCGGTGAGCCCGGGCAGGGCGCTGACCCAGTTCGCGCGGTCTGGCTGTCCGGTGGTGTGCCACCTGACCCGTGAGCTGAACCACGCATCCAGGAGGCTGCGGTGCCACGTCTCGTCGTACCGCGTGACAAGCGCCGCCAGCCCATCCGCGTGCACCGGGTTGACCCACTCGACCGGGAACGGCCGCAGCAGCATGAGCGCGATGTCGGGATCCGCGAGTCCCGCGGCGACGTTCAGGGCGGGCGCGAGCAGACCGGGCTCGGGCGCATTCCAGAATGGCGCGACGGACTGGGCGTCGGCCCGGGCACTCGCCAGTTCGCCAGCGTCCAGGCGGCCGCTGAGCTCGGCCAGCGCCCACGACGGCGACGCCTCCGCCCGAGCCGCGAATGCGTGCGTTCTCGGCCACACGATGATCGCTGCCCGCCGGTACCAGCGGTCGATCGTGTTGCCGTAGTTCCCCATGTAGCCCGTGTACTCGGAGTCGTAGGGCTTCAGGGCCGCCGACGGCGTCGACGCGCACACCTGCTCATCCGGCACGTAGAGGGAGATCGGCGCGCCGCCGGGCGCCGCGGTCCACCAGTTCAGGGTCAGCTCAGAGTTGATCCGGTGGGCAGGTTCCGCGGCACGGCCGCGGCGTTCCGGCTCGGCGTCCCAGGTCTCGTTGATCTCACAGAGGGCGAGCACCGCCTCGCAGTCCGCGTCCTGCGCGGCGGCCAGCAGGAGCGAGGCCCGCTCGGCGTCGGCCCCCTTGAGCCGCTCCCAGCTCAGCCCGCGCTGGGTGTACTCATGGTCCAGCAGGTAGACGAGCCGGCTTGGCGGCTCCTGGTCATCGCCGTCCCACCGGGAGACCCTGGTAGTGAAGTGCTCGGCAAGGTACCTCGCGGCCAGCTCCGACGGGCCGGCCGGTGCCTCGCCGGCGGAGGCGTCGGCCAGCAGCAGGTTGAAGGTGTAGGTGACCCGGTAACCGGAGCGCACCGGCTTGACCTCATGGCGGCAGTCGGCGTAGAAGGCGGTCATCGTCACCTCGGTCGCGGACCCCCGGTACACCGCGCTCTCGGTATTGTGCCTAACGACGAGTTCCCCGCCGGTGTGCGACGACGGCAGCGACACCACGAGCGTGCCGACCATCGCGTCGTCCTGCTCAGAGTCCTGATGCGGCAGGAAGAACTGCCCCTTGCCGTACACCAGCAGCGCGTGCGGCTCGGCCCGCAGTCGCGCTCCGGCCGGCAGGCCAAGCTCGTTATGCACCTCGGCCAGGATCGCGTCCCAGTCCAGCCCGGTCAGCGTCACCTGGTCCGGCGTGATCTCCCAGGTGTCGCGCACGCTCAGGTCCATCAGCGTCTGCTCACCCCGGCCGAACCGGGCCGGCCGCGCGCTGGCGATCATTTTCTTGGCCTGCGCCGCGAGGACGGGGAGGCTGATCGGTCCCGCACCCGCCACCGTCAGCCCGATGTTCCTCGCGGGAAGTGACAGCTGGGCGCTGAAGGCGGCGGGCGGGCGTGACCCCGCGAGCACCCGCGCCAGCCGCTCTCTCGGGGTGATCGGCATCCGGTTCTCCTGCCAGCCGCGTGCTATCGGTGAGCCAGGCTACCGCGCCGCCCGCTGTCAGGGCGGGTAGCGAAAGCGGGCCAGTCACCGGACCTCGGCATGGCACGTGGCCGCACTCGGCCGACACGAACAAATACCCCAACGGGTATACACTCGCGTTGGTCAACCACGAGAAGGAGTTCTCTCATGTGTCATGCCGTCAAGTGCCGGACCTGCGGGAAGACCACATGGGCCGGATGCGGCCAGCACGTTCAGCAGGTCATGCGCGGGGTGCCCGCGTCCAAGCGCTGCCCCGGCCACCCGCGCGAGCCCCGCGGGGGCGGCTTCTTCAGCCGGATCTTCGGAGGCCGCTCCGCGTAGCGGCCACTGGCGGCCGGGCCGCGGCAGGACCGGTTCGGCGCCGGGAGTGCCCGGCCTGGGCCATCCCCAGGCGATGACGTCGGCCGCGAGGAACGGTTCGCTGGCCACGGCCACCGGGGTCACCCCGGCGAACGCCAGGACGTCCCGGTGCAGGTGGGACTTATCGGCGTAGCCGCGATCGGCCGCGACCCCAGCCGGGTGCTGGCCTGCGGCCAGGGCATGGACGGCGTGGTCGAAGCGGACCAGCCTCGCGGCGCGCTTGCCACGCAGTGGCGGGCAAGTCAGGCGACGGTCAGCGCGAAGCGATCCTCCCGGGAGGACAGGTCGCCGAGCCGTCCGATGAGCCGTGCCGCGTCCTGGCTGCACAGATCGTCGAGTGTCACCACGGACCCGTGCAGGCTCGGATCCGGGTTCGGATACCGGGTCAGCGGCCGTGCAGCGTCCAGCGCCGGAGTAGATCTAGGTCGCGAACGCAGAAGCCGTGATGCGCCCATTCCTCATTCAATACCACGTGGACGCATTCGAGCACCGACTTCCCCTTGGCATACGGCGGCCATCCTGGCCCAGTCGGCACGGGAGCGGGCGCTGAGAGTTCATCGGGTGTCACGGCCGACAGCCAGCGTTCTAGCTCGGCACCCTGCGCGTCGCGCACCGCCAGCACCTCGTGCAGGCTTGGGGCTGCCGCCCGATCCAGGCCCTGCGCTTCCTGATCAGGGACGGCCTCGCTCGCCAGTCCGATCGCCGTGAACAGCGCGGTCGATCCCAGGCAGCAGCGACGGAACCACGAGTCGTGCACGAACACCAGATGGCGCAGCGTCTCCACTGCCGACCACTCGCCGCCGACGCGCTGATGCTCGGAACCTTCGGGCAGGCCATTGGGCCGGCCGAGCGTGGCGGCCCAGTCGGCCCGAAGCTGCCGGAAGCCCCGCAGCAGTTCGGCCGGATCGGCGGAGCCGATCAGCCGTCGCGCTGGATACCGCCGGTCGAGTTCGGCCTCGACGTACGACGTCACCTCTACTCCGTTGACCATCAGGTTGCCCACCAGTCCGTCGATGACGGCGTCCTGCATCACCACCCCGATCAGACGCGCGCGAGTCAGGTCACACTCACGGAATTCGGCGTCGGTTAGGTCCTGGTCCACAAATCTCGTCATGCGCGCAGTATCCGCTAGGGTGCGGACACTCGCGCGCCTCTCCGACCAGCGGTGCCCGGCATCATGAGGGGCGACTCGGCAGGTCCGGTCAGGGCGTGAAGGACCGGGAGTACTCGCAGCCGTCCCGATTCACGCTGATCACCCGGCCATCAACCAGCGGACCGGCCGTCAGCCGCTCGGGCAGCCAGTCCTCCGCGCCTATCCGGAACACCCCCGGCGTCACCTCGATCAGTGGCTCCTCCGCACCCGGCGCCTCTACACCGCCAGGTGCCGCCAGCCAGAGCGCGCCCGCACGGACGAACACCCGGAATTCCGGATACCAGGGCGAATAGCACCGGTAGTGACCTTCCAGCGCAGTCCACAACTCCGGTACCTGCCGTTCAGCCGCGAACTGGCTGGCGGCCCCGCCGGGATCCTGGCTGGCACCATCACCGCCATCCTCGCGGTATACGACTGGCCCCCAGGTCCAGAGTGGCTGTCCGGCCTGCACGGCCGGGGTCAGCGCGAAGCTGCGCAGATCCGGATGGTCCGTGGCGTAAGTGCCGGTCAGCAGGCGGAATAGGCGGCCTTCCCGCTCGCGGCAGGACACCACCACCGTGCCGCCAGGACCGCCGAGGACCGCGATCCGGGTCGGTCTGCCGGGCAGGTAAGGTGCCACGAACCGACCCAGCGGAAGTGGGCTGGCCTGCGCCATCTCACGCAATCGCACGACCGGGTCGCCCGACGGGAGCGCCGGCTCCGGGCCACCGGCCAGCCTGGCCAGCAGGTCGGTGTGCGCTGCTCGGGCGATCAGCTCGGCGTGTGCGTTCCCGCCGTCGGCGTTGGTAAGGACCACGACGCCCAGCCCTGCCGAGGTGTCGGCCAGCAGGAACGTAGAGTAGCCGACCATGCCGCCGCCGTGAGTCAGGCACAGGTTACCGTCGATCGTGTCCACGCCGATGCCCAGGCCGTACCTGGTGGCGGTTAGCGGAGGCACCCCTGGCAGGTCGGGCCCGGTCCCGGCATCCGGGGCCAGCGACGCTGTCATGGTCGCAACCACCGACTCATCAACGACCTGGCGCTGGCCGACCCGGCCGTGGTCGAGCAGCAGCATGGCCAGCCGAGCCAGGTCCGGCCCGGTAGCGGCGATGTTGCCATCAGCCGCCGCCAGTTCGAACCACGGGGCCGGAACCAGCGGGTCACCGGGTAGCCAGATCCGATCCTGACGGGCAGCGATGTATCCGGTTGCGAACCTCGGCCGGTCAGCGAAGGTTATCGCCGGTGCCGAGCTGGTCATGCCCATCGGTGCAAGCAGCCGATCTGCGACCAACTGGCCGAGCGGTTCGCCCGCGGCTGCCTCAAGCACGAGTCCCGCGATCTGAAACCCGAGATTGGAGTAGTGAAAGTGCGCCGGGCCCGGATCGACCGCGAGTTCACGCAGCCGCCAGATCTGAGCGAGGTCATCGGGCACTGCATCCGAGCCAATCACCAGGCCCGCGGTGTGGCTGAGTAGGCTCCGCAGCGTTGCCGGGCGGGCACCGACGCCAAGGTCGAGCCACGGCAGGAACCGGCTGACCGGTTCGTCCAGCGACAGCCGGGACTCGGCGGCAAGCTGGCCGGCCAGCAGCGCGGTGAAGACCTTGCTGATCGATCCGATCTGGAACAGGTGATCTGCCTGCATTGGCTCGCCGCGACCTAGGTCTGCGTGGCCGAAGGTGACCTGCCCGAGCGTTGCGCTGCGGTCGGCCAGCACGATCACACCGCCGGGAAGCGGCGCGTGGCCGGGCAGGTCCCGTGCGAACGCCCCGATCCGCGCGCAGGTCAGCTCCGCGGCCAGGGCGACATGACGGTCAGCGGGCATGGCCGCCCGATCTCGTGCCTCCGCCGCTCGTCCGCCTGGTACCGCATGTGGTCGTCATGTTCAGGCAGTATGCAGCCCAACCGGGCAGGCTGCTAGCGCCACCCGGCCACGGCCGGCCATCGCGACCCTGTCCTCTTCTTTAGGATTACCGCATGCGATTCGGAATCTTTGTACCTCAGGGATGGCGACTGGACCTGGCCGGTATCCCGGCGGCGGACCAGTGGGCCGTGATGCGCAATCTTGCCCAGGCGGCCGACGTCGGCCCGTTCGAGTCCATCTGGGTCTATGACCACTTCCACACCGTTCCGGTGCCCACCGACGAGGCCACCCACGAGGCCTGGTCCTTGATGGCAGCGTTCGCTGCCGTCACCAGCCGGGTGCGGCTCGGCCAGATGTGCACCTGCATGGGCTACCGCAACCCCGCCTACCTCGCCAAGGTCGCGGCCACGATCGACCTGGTCTCCGGCGGCCGGGTCGAGATGGGCATCGGCGGTGGCTGGTACGAGCACGAGTGGCGGGCCTACGGCTACGGGTTCCCGACCGCAGGAGACCGGCTCGGGATGCTGGACGAGGGTGTCCAGATCATGCACCAGATGTGGACCACCGGCACCGCGACGCTGGCGGGCAAGCACTACCAGGTCGACGGCGCCATCGGGCAGCCACTCCCGCTGCAGGAGGGCGGCATCCCGTTGTGGATCGCCGGCGGCGGCGAGAAGAAGACCCTGCGGATCGCGGCGAAGTACGCCAGGTACACGAACTTCGACGGCACCCCGGACGTCTTCCGGCACAAGTCCGAGGTCCTCGCCGGGCACTGCGCCGAGGCCGGCACCGACTTCGACGCGATTGTCCGCTCAACCAACTACAACGTCGTCATCGGCGACACCGAGCAGGACGTCGCCGACAAGCTCGCCTGGATCCGGGCGCATTACGCCCCGCTGCTGTCCGAGGACAGGCTGGAATCCACCATGAACGGCATCGCATCCGGGCCACTGGTCGGCACCCCGGAGCAGATCGCCGAACGCCTGGCCGACGCCCGCGACATGGGCATGACCTACGCCATCACGTACTTCGCCGATGCCGCCTACGACCGTGGCAGCATCGACCTGTTCGCGACCAAGGTCATTCCCGAACTGGCCGACTGACCGCGGCGGAACGCCGCGCGACGCCGCGTTCCGTGCCGGTGCCCGAACCACCTGGTCCGGGCACCGGCACGGTGCCGGCATGTCGATCCCCTCCTGCGGGTAGCGGCGGTGCAGCCGCTTCGTGAACTCATGCACGATCAGGTACTGGGCGGTGGCCTCACTGGCCCGCAGCCCGACCGAGAAGTCGATGCTGGAGTCGGCGAAGGTGTGGAACCGGACCGTCGGCTCGTGAGCCGGCGCCGCGCCGTCGACCAACCGCATGACCTCCTTGCCAACCTCACAGGTCACCCGCTCGAGCAGGTCGAGGTCGCTGTCGTAGGCGACGCCGACCTGAACCACGACGGATGACTCGTGCTCTGGCTGGTGGAAGTTGGTGACGATCGACGCGGCCAGGGCGGCCCGCGGCGACTCCGGCAACCGCGATGATGACATGCACGCCCACTGAACCGTTCATCGCTAGTCACCTGCCGTTCGCCTGCTGTCCTGAGCGCTCGCGCGCGGACCGCACAGGTCCGGGGGCTGCCCGGCGGGCCGAACGTCGGCCGTAACGGCTAACCGGGGCCAGGGGGCGGGTAGAAGATGCGATGCGGCCCTGCGCGATCCGTCCGCACCACGAAGGCGCGGCCACCCCGAGGCCCTTGGTTATCTCGGCTCTATCTCGTGCCTATCTCATGCCTATCTCGCACTTAGTCGAACGTTAGGATGTGCTAAGTTGACGCGGCCAGGCAGGCAGTCGGCAGTCTTATCAGGGCGCGAACTCCTGTTATCGCGGCAACCCACGGCCGGCCAGTCCAGGTTCCTGTCCGAGATCCAGCGACAGGGACCGGCCAGCTGCCATTGAGTGACATTCAGGGGAGGATTACCGGCGGTCCGATCCGCCACCGGATCGAGTGCGACTGGCGGCATTACCAGCCCACCGGCATGCCATCTGACCATCATTGTGGCCGGTCAGCATACACGGTGCGAGTGTATACGTACCACTATAGTACGGCATCGCGGACAATAGGTTGTCGATCAATGCCATTTCTTTACCATCATTTACGAGACAATCGCTGGCGACGTCGTTAGCTTAAGGAATGTCAGGCTCGGTCCCGCCGCGTCAGGCGCAGTAACTCGCCTTTCCCCGCGGGCCGAGCGAACTACGCGTGATCGGATGTGGATGTCCGAACTGATACGCAAGCTCATTACCTCATTCGGTGCCGTGGTGATCTCGGTCGGGATGGCCGCGGCATTCGTGTACGCGGCTCCGGCCGCCACCGCGGCGGCGGCCGAGCCGGTTTCCGCCGCCTTCTCGCTCGGGACAGATCACGGAATGCTCACCGTCCAGTCCGACGGCGCGAGCCCACGCCGGACCCGGAACCGTAACGGGCACGGGCACGGGCACCGCCGTGGGTACCGGCACGTGCGGCGGGCGGAGACGCCGACCCGTCTGGAGGCCTATCGCTGGGCCGCCGCCCAGGCGGGCCACCGCTACGCGTGGGGCGGGACCGGGCCCGCGTTCGATTGCTCGGGCCTGGTGATGATGGCCTACCGGCAAGCCGGTATCGACCTGCCGCGGACCACCACCGCGATGCTGGCCAGCCCGATGCTGGTCCGGGTCGTGCACCCCCGGATGGGCGACCTCGCGTTCTACGGGTCCGGCCATGTCGAGCTGTTCCGCCGGTGGGGCTACACGTTCGGCGCCCACGACTCCGACCTGCCGGTCGGCCTGATCCACTACGGCTGGGGCTGGCGCCCGACGGCGTTCTACCGGGTGAAGTGACCGCCGCCCGCCGATGACGCCGCCCGCCAATGGCGCCCGGCCGGCGCGGCGCCCGCGACACGATCCGGTAGCGTGCTGCCGGTGGATCTAGGACTACGCGGCGCTCGGGCGCTGATCACCGGAGGAAGCCGCGGCATCGGCCTGGCCACCGCCGAGGCACTGGCGGCGGAGGGCGCGTCGATCGGCCTGGTGGCCCGGGGCGCGCAGGACCTCGCCGCCGCGGCAGACCAACTCGGCCGCCACGGCGTCCCGGTTTCGACGGCCGTCGCCGATGTCACCGACACCGCGGCCCTCGGCCGCGCGGTGGCCGAGGTCACCGCCGCTCTTGGCGGCCTTGACCTGCTCGTCGCGAACGCCGGCGGGACCATCGGCGGCAACCTGACCGAGGCCGCGCCCGGCGACTTCACCGCGACCTTCGCGCTGAACGCCGGCCACGCGGCGGAACTGATCCGGCTCTGCCTGGACCAGTTGCGCGCCGCGGAGAGCCCGGCGATCGTGATCGTCTCCTCGATCACCGGCATGCGGCCGGCGCCGCGCACCAGTTACGCGGTCGCCAAGGCGGCGGAGATCCAGCTTGCCGCGACCGCCGCGGCTGAACTCGCGCCATGGGGCATCCGGGTTAACGCGGTTAGCCCAGGATCCATCTACTTCCCAGGCGGCTCTTGGGAGGCGTTTGCCCAGGCCAGCCCGGAGATCTTCGAGAGGTTCCGCGACACCCAGTTCCCGCTCGGCAGGCTCGGCCGCCTGGACGAGGTCGCCGACGTGATCACCTTCCTGCTGTCCCGGCGCGCGTCCTGGGTCACCGGCGCCAACATCGTCGTCGACGGTGCGCAGCGGTATCCGAGCGCACGGGAATTCCCCCGGCCGTAACCGGCCGAAAGCCCAGCCTTAACCGGCCCGCGCCCGCGACTGCCGCTGCGAGGCATCCCGCGCTTCAGCGTCCGGCGAGCGCGGGTTAACGTGTTGCACGAGGGCGGATTTCCGGCAGACGGCCGAGTGAGCGCCAAGTGGCCGAAGTCCCCCCAGGACAGGGCCAACGGGCTGGTTCGCCTCTGCTCTTTGGACCTATCGTCATCAATGACGATGACCATGAGGCTTGCGGCGAGACGACAGGAGCGATGAAGCTATGACCAACGACGGCACGCTGCAGGTCACTGACACACGGACCGGCCGCAGCTACGAGATCCCGATCGTCGACGGCGCCATCCGTGCCCTCGACCTGCGCCAGATCAAGGTGGCGGACGACGACTTCGGGCTGCTCTCCTACGATCCGGCCTTCATGAACACGGCAAGCTGCCGGAGCGCGATCACCTACATCGACGGCGACAAGGGGATCCTCCGCTACCGCGGCTACCCGATCGAGGAACTGGCCAGGCACACCACCTTCCTGGACGCCGCCTACCTGCTGCTGAACGGCGAACTGCCGGACAAGGACGAGTCGCAGAACTGGTCGCGGGAGATCTCGCACCACACCTACGTGCACGAGAACGTCAAGAAGTTCATCGACGGCTTCCACCATGACGCCCACCCGATGGGCATCATCGTCAGCACGGTGGCCGCGCTGTCCACCTTCTACCCCGAGGCCAAGGCGGTATCCGACCAGGCCAGGCGGCGCGAGCAGGTGGTCCGCCTGATCGCCAAGATGCCCACGCTGGCCGCGTTCGCCTACCGGCACGCCTTCGGCCTGCCCTACGCCTACCCGGACGCCGAGCTTTCCTACCCCGGCAACTTCCTGAACATGATGTGGAAGATGACCGAGCCTCGGTACCAGCCAGACCCGATCCTCGAGCACGCGCTTGACGTGCTGTTCATGCTGCACGCCGACCACGAGCAGAACTGCTCGACAAGCTCAATGCGGATCGTGGGCAGTTCGCAGGTGGACCCGTACTCGGCGGCGGCCGCGGCCGCCGCCGCGCTGTACGGCCCGCTGCACGGCGGGGCGAACGAGCAGGTGCTGCGGATGCTCAAGGAGATCGGGTCGGTCGACAACGTGCCGGCCTACATCGCCCGGGTCAAGGCGGGCGAGTTGCGGCTGATGGGATTCGGCCACCGGGTCTACAAGAACTTCGACCCGCGCGCCAAGATCATCAAGGAGATCGCCGACGAGGTCTTCCAGGTCACCGGCCGCAACCCGCTGCTCGACATCGCGCTGGAACTCGAGCGGATCGCACTCGACGACGAATACTTCATCAGCCACAAGCTGTACCCGAACGTGGACTTCTACTCCGGCATCATCTACCAGGCGATGGGTTTCCCCGAAGCGATGTTCCCGGTGCTGTTCGCGATCGGCCGGATGCCGGGATGGCTGGCGCACTGGCAGGAGGGGTCGGCCGACCCGGAGCAGAAGATCTCCCGGCCGCGGCAGTTGTATGTCGGCGCGGGCATGCGACACCTCGACGGCACGCTCGACTGAACTGTTCCGGCTGGACCCAATCCGGCCCGCGCGTGCCCGGCGTCAGCAGCGCAGACGCCGGGCACGAAGCGAACAAAGCCAGGGAGTTGGGCGAAACCGACCATGGCAGTCGGCCCGTGGACCGTAAGCTCCTGGTGCCGATGTCCGCATGACCGATCTGCGCAACGTGGCCAGGCGAACACCGGATGGTCGTACGGACCTACTCAGGAGCTCCATGTCTGCCCGCCCTTCGCTGCCCGGCTTCCGGCTACCGACCGGGCCTCGCCGCGCGATCGCCGTCCTCGCCGCCGGTCTGGTCTGCGTGCTCTGGGCCGTCCCGGATACTGCCTCAGCGGCCATTGCCCGCTCGGCGCTAGCAGCTCGGCCGCAGACCGGCCCGACCTCGGCCAGGTCCGCAGCGACCGCTGTCCGGCTGCCACCCGGCCGGTACAACGTTTCCCAGACACACTCACCTGCGGTGTTGCGCATGCTGGCTGGCCGGCCCGGGACAAACCGGGCGGCGGTGAGACAACCTGCGGGTGCCGTCCAGGGCGTGGACGTCGCTTCCTTCCAGCATCCGGGCGGGCAGCCGATCGACTGGGGTCAGGTCGCCGCTGGCGGTTACCGGTTCGCCTTCATCAAGGCCACCGAGGGCACCTATTACGTCAACCCCTACTACGCCACCGATCTGGCCGCTGCCCGCGCAGCCGGGCTATTTGTGGCCGGGTATCACTTCGCGATCCCGAATATCTCCAGCGGCACACTTCAGGCGGATTTCGCGCTCAACGCCGAGAATTACCCGGCCAACGGTCAAACGCTACCGTTCATCCTGGACGCAGAGTACGACCCGTATACGCAATACGATCACACCAACCAGTGCTACGGGCTCACCCAGGCCCAGATGGTGTCCTGGATCTCCGCGTTCACCGCCGAGATCAGGCGCCGTACCGGCCAGCCTACGATTATTTACACGCCCGCGAAGTGGTGGGATACCTGCACCGGCGGCAGCAGCGCATTCGGCTCCGACCCGCTCTGGGTGGCTAGCCCGACCACGACACCCACCCTGCCCAGCGGCTGGCCGAAATGGACCTTCTGGCAGTACACCTCGACCGGGACCGTAGCCGGTATTCCGGGCAACACCGACCTCAGCTACTTCAACCCAGCCATGCTGACCGCTGCCCAGCTAGGTGTCCAGAGCAATGCCAAAGGCGCGAGCGTGGGTACGACCGTCAGGTCGCTGGCCGGCCGGTCCGTGGCCTACTCGGCGACTGGACTGCCGCACGGCCTGACCATTAGCTCCTCGGGCGTTATAAGTGGCCGGCTTCGGGCCACCACGGGCAGGTACCGCGCCGCTGTGACCCTGCGGGCGGCATCGGCCTCGGTAACCCTGCCGGTCACCTGGTACGTGCACGGCGCAGTAAGGCTGGAGTGGCCGGGCCGGCAATCCACCCCGGCGGGCGGGCCAGCGAATCTTCAGATCCGGTCATCCGACGGGCTGCGGGGGTGCACGCTCAACTTCACTGCGACCGGACTGCCGCCCGGCCTGTCCCTCAGTCCGTGCGGCCAGATCACCGGCTGGGCAACTAGGCCAGGCCAGTACATGGTGCATCTACATGCGACTGACTCCTCTGACCGTACGGTCGGCGCCGTGAGCTTCAGCTGGACTGTCACCGTGCCAGCACCGGGTTCATCCGGCCTGATCAGGCTTGGCCCAGGCAAGCTCTGCCTGACCTCACGCACCGGAGTCACGGTGAGCGTCCAAACCTGCTCGCATTCGGGCGGCCAGATCTGGGACTACGTCCAGAACGGCACGATCCGGCTAAACGGCAGATGCCTGACGGCCCAGAACGGCGCCCCGGTTGGCTTCGGGGTCTGCAATCGCAGCCCGGCCCAGAGCTGGACCTACGTTTCCGGCGGGTCCCTGGTCAACGGCGGCAACGGCCTGTGCCTGGCTGACAAGAGCTCTGGTGGGCAGCCTGGGGAGCCGGTTGTGCTGACGACGTGTGCCAGCTCGGCCAGCCAGACCTGGACGCTGCCTGCCGGGCCGATCTTCGCCGGGCTGCCCGGCCAGTGCCTCGCCGCAGTCAGACCCGGCAGCGGCAGCCTGCTGCGCCTGGTCCTGACAAGGTGCGCCCGCGTCTCGGGGCAGTCCTGGACACTCACTCCAGATGGCACCCTGCAGGCGCTCGGTCAGTGCCTCACCGCGCAAACCCCGCTGCGCCGGGGCGGACCGGTCATCTTGTCGCCCTGCGCCCCGCCCGGCAGCCAGCGGGCGCGGCAGCTCTGGCAGGTACTCACGGAGAATGGCAGTCCGTTCCTGGTAAGCCCGGTCCCCGGACTGTGCCTGGGAAGCCTGCTGCATGGCACCGTGCGCTCGATGGTCGGCCTCCGGCACTGCACTATCGGGTATCCCAGGGTCGGCTGGTCCATCAGCTGACGGCGCCGCCGGCTCCCCGCCGGTTGGCGCCGCGCGGCTGCCGTGCTTCTGAATTACCAGTAGTTGCACTACTGTCGCCTAGCGTGACGGAGGATGGGCTTCCCACAGCTGGGGAGGATCCGGACCAGAGTCAGGAGAAGGCGGGCCACCACCGGGGCGGGCGGCACGGAGCCGGCGCGTACGGCCTGGCCAGGTCCGGCTTCATCGAGTACGACCGGGTGCTCTTCTTCAGTGACGCGGTGTTCGCGATCGCGATCACCGTGCTCGCGGTCAGCCTGCGGGTGCCGGCCGGCGGCCGGATCGTGGGCATCACCCGCCTGCTCGGCAGCGCGGCGCCCGGACTGCTCGCCTTCGGGATCAGCTTCGCCGTGATCGGCCTGTTCTGGCTCGGTCACCACGGGATTTTTCGTTACGTAACGGCCTTCGACCGGCCGCTGATCGTGCTGAACCTGCTGTTCCTCGGGACCGTCGCGTTCCTGCCCTACCCCACCGAGGTGCTCAGCGCCGGCCACGCCACCCGGTCCGGTGCCGAGGTGTTCTACGCGATCAGCGTCGCCGCGGCCGGCCTCGCCGAGGGCGCGGTCTGGCAGTACGCGGTGACCACTCCGGGCCTGGCCGATCCGGCCGCCGCGCGGGTACGGACCTTCTTCACGCTGCGGATCGCCCGCATCCCGGTAATCTTCGGGGCCTCGATCCCGGTCGCGCTGGTCGCCCCGGGACTCGGGACCTACGTGTGGATCCTGGCCGGGGTCGCCGGGTTCGTCATCAACCGGTTCGCCCCCGGCCCGGACGCGCCGGGCCGGGACCACTGACCCGCGGGCCGGCGGTCCCGGCCAGTCCCGGCCCGGCAGGTCACAGCCGGGCCGGGCCGCCGGTCAGAGATTGGCCAGGTCGGCCATGAGCTGACCCCAGGCCAGGTTGGACGGGGCGGCGCCGGACGCCGCGATCCACTCCGTGGCCAGCATCACGTACGCCTCGTCGCAGTAGGTCGTGAAGAACTCCCAGGTCATTGGCTGGAGCTTGCCCCAGGTCACGCACCACACGGTGTTCTGGTCATAGCCGCAGATCGGAATGCAGTGGCCGCCCCAGCTTCCGGCGACGGCGTTCTGCCCGGTCGTGACCGTCCATTCCGAGCCGACCTGACTCTGCGCCGAGATGGGTAGCTGCACGCCGACGTAGGCGCCGCCGTACCAGGCAACGGCCTCGCATACCTCGGTCCGGTTCATCGGGTTGAGCGTGGCGTAAGCGGTGATCTTCTGCCCGCCGAGGCCGGTGGACTGCCAGTACTTCAGCGCTGCCAGGATCTCGGTCCCCTTGTCGGTGCTCGGGTCGCTTGGGTTGAACCCGGTCAGCGCGGTGTAGGCGGCCAGGGCCTCCTGGGTGTCCGGCACGAACGGGTGACCTGCCGTGTCACCCCAGATCTGCACCTGATGCGCGTACCCGGCCTCCACGCAGTCGCCGTACTGGTCATTGCCGAGCGCGGCATAGGACAGGTTCTCGCCCCAGCGCGCCTGCTGCGGCGGCGTGGTCAGGCCGGTCCGGTAACTGGAGTAAGAGAGCGTCCGAGGGTCATGGCGGGCCGCCTTCTTACCGAGCTTCACATCAACCATTGGGGGGCACCTTTCGACAGCCATTGCCGACGCGGGAGGTGGCGGCAAGGTCCCCCTTATCTTGCTGCAACCGAGCGAATACGTCACGTAAATCGCTGCTAGTGCCCGGACCGCCGATATGGCCTTACCTGCGATCTCCGCCCGGCATCTGCCGCGTCCCGCATGCTCAGCCGGCCGCCGCGTTCAGCCGCGCATGCGCCTTCCTGTTGTTCTTGTACAGGCCGACGAACTCCGCGAAGATCCGGTCGTACCGCTCACTGACCAGCGGATCCGGCTGGAAGGTCCGGGCGACCGGGACCCGGTCGGGCACCTGGTCGAAGTCCAGGTCGCCGATCGCGACCGCGGCGACCATGGCCGCGCCGCGCACGTTGGCGTTCACCGGGTCGGCGACCTGCTCGATGGCCCGGCCGAGCACGTCGGCGAAGATCTGGCTCCAGATCTCCGACCGGGCGCCGCCGCCGATGAACCTGATCGGGTCCATCCGGCGCCCGGCGAAGCCCTCCACCGCCCCGAGCAGCCACCGGGCGTTCAGCGCCACCCCCTCGAAGACCGCCCGGACCAGGTCATCCCGGGTGGCCGCGAGCGACAGGTGATGGAATCCGCCGCGGATCTCATGGTCCTCGACCGGGGTCCGCTCGCCGTACAGCCACGGGGTGAAGATCACACCGCCGCTGCCCGGCGCGGACCTGGCCGCCATCTCGTCGAACCGGCGGTAGGCGTCCGGCGGGGCCTCCCCGGCCGGGTACAGCACCCGGTCGCGCAGGAAGGTCAGCGCCGCGCCCGCGGTCTCCTGCTCGTCGGCGATGAAGTACCGGCCGGGAATCGCCGACGGCAGCGACGCGATGTTGCGGGTCAGGCTGGTCTTCTTGAACGGCACGTGGCAGGTCAGCCAGGACGACGTACCCACGTACAGGTGCGCCTGGTAGTCCCTGGTCGCGCCGGACCCGATCGCGGCGGACTGGACGTCCGGGGTCCCGGCCACCACCGGGATGCCGGGCCGGACCCCCAGCGACGCCGCCGGGCCGGGCAGCAGCGGGCCGACCACGTCGGTCGCCGCGACTAGGTCGGGAAGCTGGGCCCGATCCAGGCCGGCCAGGCCGAGCAGTCCCTGGTGGTAGCCGATCCGGCCCGGCCTGCGGTTGTCGGTCACCCAGTGCAGCGCGATCGAGTCGTAGGAGGCCGCCGCGCGGCCGGTCAGCCGCAGGTTCAGCCAGTCCTTGGGCTCCAGGAACAACCGGGTGGCCCGGTACGCGTCGGGTTCGTGCTCGGCCAGCCAGAGAATGTGCGCGATCGGGTCCTTGCCGCTGCGGCTCGGCAGTCCCCCGGTGACGGTGATCCACCGGGCTAGCTTGTCCACGCCGTAGCCCTGCACCCGGACCGGGCCGCGGGTCACCCTGGCCGCCTGCGCCGCGCCCCGGGAGTCCATCCAGATGATCGCGTTCCGCACCGGCCGGTCACCGGCCCCGACCGGCACCGTCCCGGACCACTGGGCGGTGCAGCCGATCGCCTCGATCGACTCCGGCGGCACCGCCGCCCGGGCGATCAGCCGCGAGCAGGCCAGCACGATCAGCCGCCACCACTCCTCGGGGTCCTGCTCCGCGCCACCGCCCGGCAGCAGGTCGACCTGGCACTCCTCCTGCTCGGAGTCGATCACCGTGCCGCCGGTCGAGACGACCGCGACCTTGAGCGCCGACGTACCCAGGTCGATCGCCAGGATGTGCCGCTCCACGGCTACACCTCGAACAGCAGGTCGAGGTAGACCCCGAGCAGGTCCCGGACCGACTCATCGGGCAGCGAGCCGGCCATCCCGTACACCGGCGCCATCCCGGTCCGCACCTCGGGGTTGGCCCGGACCTCCGCCACCGAGGCCGCCAGGTCGGCGAGGAACCGCTCGGCGACGCCGGGCAGGGTGTGCCGCAGCGTCACGGCCAGGTGCACGGCAGCCGGCCGCTGCAGCCCGTTCAGGCTCCAGCCACGGTGGCCCATGTACTCAAGCACCTGATACACGTCGACCGGCCCGCCGGCCGCGTCATCGTCGGGGCCGAACGCGATCACCCACAGCGGGTCGCCGAGCACCCGAAGGCCGTCGATCCCGGCGATGCCGTCCCTGATCCGGGCGCCGGTCGCCAGGATCCGGCGGGCCGCCTCGGTATAGCCGCTCGCCCCGATCGACACCATCGCCGCCCAGGCGGTCGCCGACAGCGCGCCCGGCCGGCTGCCGGCGAAGGTGGGCGACAGGTACAGGCCGCCCGGCCAGTCCGCCACCTTGTAGTACTGGAACTGGCGCAGTTCCCGGCCCCGGTACAGGACCACCGATGAGCCCTTCGCGGCGTAACCATACTTATGGGTGTCGGCCGACATCGAGGTGACGCCGGGCAGCCGGAAGTCGAAGTCGGGCACCGGGTAGCCGAGCCCGCGGGCCCACGGCAGCACGAAGCCGCCCAGGCAGGCGTCCACGTGACAGCCGATGCCGCGGTCCTGCGCCAGGGCGGCGATCCGCGGGATCGGATCGACGACGCCGTGCGGGAAGCTGGGCGCCGAGCCGACCACGACGGCGGTCCGGTCGGTGATCGCCGCCTCCATCGCGGCGAGATCGGCGGCGAAGTCGGTGCCGACCGGCACCCGGATAAGCGGCATCTCGAAGTACCTGGCGGCCTTGTCGAACGCCGCGTGCGCGGTGACCGGGGCGACGATCTCGGGCCGGTCAATCCCCCGCCGCTCCCGCGCGTAGTCCCGGTAGGTCTTCATCGCGAGCATGATGCTCTCGGTGCCGCCCGAGCTGACCGTGCCGACGATCGGCGCCTCCGGCGCCGCGTGCGCGGCCCCGAGCATCCGCGCCGTCATCGCCACCACCTCGGCCTCGTACTTGGTGGAACTCGGCCACAGGTCGGGATGGAGCGGGTTGGTCTGCGACTGGATCGCGTAGATCTTGTTCAGGAAGTCGATGTGCTCGGCGTCGCCGTGATAGACCGCGCCGGAGGCGAACCCGTCCCGCCAGCGCTCCTCCTCCGTCCCGGCCAGCCGCTCGACCAGCGCGGTCACCTCCGCCCGGGGCAGGCCGTCGGCCGGAAGCTCGGCGAAGGCGGGCACGTCGGGCTCGGCCTTGTACGGCTTGAGCTGACGCTCAAGACTGGCCAGGAGCTCAAGAGGATCCATGAAATGTGACCTTTCCTGCCATCTAGTGCGGTACCGCTCCGGCTAGCGGGCGCCGATCCGGGCCGGCAGCCGGGTGGACAGCACCAGGCCGGCCACCGCGGCGACGGCGAGCACGCCAAGAGAGAGCGCCGGGCTCGCGATCACGATCTGGACGATCAGCAGCAGGACTACCCCGCCCAGGTTCCCGGCAAGCAGCAGGAAGCCCACCGCGGCGCCCGCCCGCTCGGGCCCGGAATGCAGCTCGGACCAGTCCAGGGCCACCGGCAGCGCGGCCAGCAGGACGAACCCCTCCACCGCCACCGCCACCGCGAGGAAGACCTCGGCGTGGAACGCCGCCATCGCCAGGAAGACCACCGCGGTGACCGCCACGGTGACCTGAAGCATCGCCCGGCGGCGGTCCCGCCTGGCCGCGATCCCGGGCAGCACCGCCGCTCCGACGATGCCGGCCACCGTCAGGATCGCGAACAGGTACCCACTGGCCGACCCGAGCCCGAAGTGACCGAGGATGGTGTCCAGCCAGGTCGCTACCGCGTTGAAGACGCCCATGCCGATGAACAGCAGGCCGCCGAGCACCCACATGAACCGGTCCCGGCGCAGCCAGCCGAGCGATACGGCGACCGACGGATCACCGCGGAACGCCGGCGGGGTACGCAACGCGACCAGCACCCAGACCATCGCTAGCAGGCCAACGCCGCCCTGGACGATCAGCAGCAGTCGCAGGCCGCCGGCGTGGTACAGCGGGCCGCCGGACAGCGCGGCCGCCAGGATTCCCACGTAAAGGGAGACGCTGCCCACCGAGATCGCCGCCGTGCGCTCGCGTTCCGGAAAGTACCGGGCCGCGATCTTGGTGATGGAGTTCAGCACCAGCGGCTGACCGACAGCGATCACGAACTGCCCGGCCAGCGCCCAGCCGAACGAGTCCGGCCCGGCGAGCCGCAGGGCGCCGCCGACCCCGGTCAGCACGGCGCCGACGGCGAGCGCCTGCTCGAACCGGATGTCCAGCCAGCGCCCGAACGGCAGTGCGAGCAGGACGTACATCAGCGGGAAGATCGCGGCCAGGTCGCCGACCGCCCCGGACGACACACCCATCGCGTGGTGCGCCTGCGCCGAGATGAAGGCGTACGACAGCCACAGCAACTGCGAGCACGCGGCCAGCAGGCCGTAACCGGCCAGCACCGCCCAGCGGTTCATAGATCGCGTCATGGCACTCCCGCTCGACCCGCGGGCCAGCGACTCGCCCCTTATGCGGGGCTACCTACCCGGCGCGCGTGCTGAGACGGTATCGCACCCGTTGGGCCGCCGCCGCCCGGACCTGGCACGGATCTGGCCCGGGCCCCGCACGACCCGGCACGGCCGGTCAGAGCACCGGACTCCGGCGCTCCATTAGCAGGATGTCGCGCCACCTGCCGTGCTGGCGGGCGATCCGCTCCCGGGTCCCGACGACCCGGAATCCGGCGGCTGTATGGAGCGCGATGCTGGCCGTGTTCTCCGGGAAGATCCCGGACTGAATCGTCCAGATCCCGGCCGCCTCCGTCGAGGCGATCAGCGCGTCGAGCAGTCGCCGGCCAACACCCTGGCCGCGCGCGGCGGGATGCACGTACACCGAGTGCTCGACCACGCCGGCGTAGACGCACCGGCTGGAGTAGGCGGACACGGCCACCCAGCCGACCACCATGTCCCCGCTGAGCGCGACGAACCGGTGCTCGGCAAGCCGCGCCACGCTGAACTCGGGCCACGACGGCGCCGTCGTCTCGAAGGTGGCGTTGCCGTCGGCGATGCCCGCCTGGTAGATGGCCAGCACTTCGGCCCCGTGGGCGTCCCGCATCGGCTCGACCCGGATCTGCTCGCCCGGCACAAAGGCGCCCGGCACGGGCGTTCCGAGCGCGGATCGAGTCGGCGCCGATTCGGGGGCGGCGGTCTGGGCGAACTGACTCGGCATCGCCTGAGACTGGGGCGCGAGCACCTTAGACATACGTAAAAGTATGCCGCCTTATGCAGGATTATGCAAACCCGGCTGCTGGGCGCCGCGCGCACTGGGGGCTGCCCAGCGATAATGGGACTCCGATATCTCCGATATAGGAGTACTGATGAGTCAGCGAAGTGCGCCCCCGCCGGACCTCCTGACCCATCTAGCGGCCGAGTCGGCGCGTTTCCTTCAGGTGCTGAGCACGGCGCCGCCCGGCGCGCCGGTGCCGACCTGCCCTGGCTGGACCGCCGACGACCTGCTCTGGCACCTGGGCGAGGTGCAGTGGTTCTGGGGCACGATCGTCCGGGACGGCCTGACCGGTCAGCAGGCCGAGCAGCGCAAGCCCGCCCGGCCAGCCGGCCGGGCCGCCCTGGCCGACTTCTACCGGGAATCCAGTCGCGGTCTCGCAGCGGCGCTGGCCGCCGCTGCCCCCGATCAGGCCGCCTGGACCTGGTCACACGACCACACCGTTGGCTTCGTCCGGCGCCGCCAGGCGCATGAGGCGCTGATCCACCGGATCGACGCCGAGGTGACAGCGGGAAGCCGAACCGGCATGGACCCGGCGCTCAGCGCCGACGGCGTGGACGAGGCACTCCGGGTGATGTTCGCCGGACTGCCGGGCTGGGCTACGTTCACACCCGAGCCTGACCAGACCCTGCGGATGACCACGACCGACACGTCGGACTCCTGGCTCGTCGTCCTCGGGACGATGACCGGAACGGACGGTGACACCAGCTACCACGAGCCGTGCATCGCGGTCGCCGACACCGACCCCGGCGCCGAGACCGCGGCCACGATCAGCGGCGCGGCCCAGGACCTGGACTGCTGGTTGTGGGGGCGCCCGCCGACCGGCCAGGTGACCCAGACCGGCGATCCTGGCGTGCTCGATGGCTTCGGCGCGGTGGTGGCGGACGGGATCCAGTAGACCTGGTAAGCGCGCCCTCGGCCGCCGCCCACGCGCCGCGCCCGCGACCGGGTGCGTGACCCGCCCGATGGGGTGGACGGCCCCGGCGGAACAATCCGCCGCCGGATGGCGTTAGATGGTGCCGGTTGTAGTCGTAGATTCGTGCACGTGTGACAGCGCCTGCGAAGCTAGACGTCAGGCGCCCGGTGCACCGGAGGCAACCCCGGGGCGATCAGGTGACCTGCGGCCCGGGAGTCGTGCAATCGCGGCCCCCGAAGATCGCTCACAGGAGAGAGAAGTACATGCCTCAGGGCACCGTGAAGTGGTTCAACTCGACCAAGGGCTACGGGTTCATCGCACCCGACGAGGGCGGGTCGGACATCTTCGTCCATCACTCGGCCATCCAGTCCCAGGGCTTCCGCACGCTGGAGGAGAACCAGCGCGTCGAGTTCACCGTGGCCCAGCGCGACAAGGGCCCGCAGGCCGAGGACGTCCGGCCGCTCTAACCGAGCGGGTCCGGCCGGCCTGTTCCGGCCGACAGTTCGGGCCGACCCCAAGTACGCGGCGGGGCCGCGCCACCCCGGAGGGTCGCGCGGCCCCGATTCCGGCTCGGGCCTGCGGTCAGCCCTCGATGTCCTCTTCGGTCGCGGCGATCGCGAAACCGAGCGCGCGCATCAGGTTCCCGCTGGCCGAGACGATCTTGGCCGTGCCCACCACGGGTGCGACCGCGACCAGCACGTCCTCGATGTCTTCCTCGGTGATCCCGCTCTCCATCGCGGTGCTCGCGTTGGCGAGATAGGAGGCCGGCGGGGCGTCAACCGCGACCAGCGCGGCGATCCTGGCCAGCATCGTCTCGCGCGGCCCGAGGTGGCTGTGCTCGATTGACGCGGTCGTGATCTCGGTAAGCGTGTCGAGCACAGGCGTTGCTGTGGTCATCTGAACCCCCCGTCGGAACATGAACCATGACGAGCACCAGTAGATCTCCGGCGACGACATCTGACGTCACCTGCACCGGGTGAGCTTGGCCGCCCGGACGGGTCTCACACTCCCCGCTGGGCCAGGACCCGCCCGGACTTGGCGGCGTCGTCGAGCGCCGCGTAATCGCGCTCGTTCTGGTCGGCATATTGCGTGGCGAACTCGGCGATCGCCTTGTCGAAGGTTTCGGACGAGCCCAGGTACGCGGCGATCGCGATCCGGTCACCCGACCGCGCGTGCGCCCTGGCCAGGGTCCAGCCGCAGACCTCACCGTAGGTGGAGACGCCGCTCGGCACCATGGTCGCGGTATCCAGGGAGAACTTCCAGTCCCTGAGCTGACGCACGTAGAAGTCCCTGGCCACGCCGTCGACCGTCGACGCCATCCGCTGCCAGCCGAGGAAGATGTCGCTGACCGCCTGCATCAGCCGCTGACCCTCCACGACCCGCTGGCCCATATTCGTGAACCTGGGTGCCCCGGCGAACTGGCTCAGCACCGACGGCCCGGCCTCCTTCATCTGGAGGAACAGCGGATCGGCCTCGTCGCGGCCGAGCATGAGCAGGATCCAGCAGCGGGTACCCACGCTGCCGACCCCGACCACCTTCCTGGCCATGTCGCTCAGGTCGTAGTCGAACTGGTCGAGCAGGTAGCGGCGATCGCTGGCCAGCGATCGCTTGTAGCCCTCGATCAGCCGCCAGCGCTCCGCCTCTACCCCGGACAGGTCGAGGTCCTCGGGAACGAGGCTGGCCAGTGGCACGACCAGCGGCGGATCGGCCACGATCTGCGGCCGACCGTCGACGATCCTGGTCAGCTTGTCGAGGGCCTGCATGCTGTCCCTGGTCCTGGCCTTTGCCATCCCCCGGTCCAGCGCGGCCCGCTGCCGGTCGGTGATCCTGCCGCTCAGTTGCTCGCGGACCAGGTCCAGATCGGCGCGCGCGTACCAGACTTGCAGGTTGGTCTGCCCGGCGAACTCGTTCATCGCGATCCGGTACCTGCGCGCCGCGGCGCGCACGATCGCGGTCCGCTGCTTGCGCCCGAACCCGTTCTCCCTGGCCGCGATCTCCAGGCTGGCCGCCAGTCGCTTGACGTCCCATTCCCACGGACCTGGCTGGGTCTCGTCGAAATCATTGATGTCGAAGATCAGACGGCGTTCGGCGGAGCCGAAGATGCCGAAGTTGCCGAGGTGCGCATCGCCGCACGCCTGGACGGCCAGCCCGGTCGTCGGGGTGGCCGCGAGATCGCTGGCCATCGGCAGCGCGGCGCCGCGGAAGTACGAGAACGGCGAGGCGAGCATCCGGCCGTACCTGATCGGCACCAGGTCCTGAACGCGGCTCTTGGACTGCTCGATCAGCAGCGCGAGCGGATCGGTCGTGGTCGCTGGCCGCTCGAACTCCGCGTGGCTGCTCCGCGGCACCTCGCTGCGAAGCCGGCGGCCGCGGTCGGCCCGCTCGGCCGGTGTCATCTTCTTGATCTCGCGGTCTAGCTCGTACCGACGGATCGGCTCAGTCCGGGGTCTCCGAGTGGCTGCCTGCCGGGTGCTGGCCGGCTTCGCGGTACTCGGCTTCGCGGTGGCCGCTCGGGTGCCGGTCGGCTTCGCGGTGGCCCGCCGGGCCGTGGTCGGCTTCCCGTCGGTCGGCTTCGCGGTGGCCGCTCGGGTGCCGGCCGGCTTCGCGGCGGACGCGCGGATGCCGCTCGTCTTCGCACCGCTCGTCTTCGCGGGGGCCGGCTTCGTGCTGGCCGGTCGCGTGCTCTTAGTGGCAGTGGCAGCCGCCCTGGGGCGGGCCGACCGGGCCCGGGCCGACGCCGGGCCGGACTGCCGTTGCGCGCCCCGCCGGCTCTGTGCCCGCCCGGCGGGCGAGCCTGCTATTGCCGTGGCCCGATCTTCCTCAGAAGTCATGGTGATGGTCATGAGCACACGGTCGCCGGGCGAGCCGATCTGGCACGTCATCCGCACCGGGTGAAGTTGGCCGGCCTGCCGGGCCGACCATGATCACGGTTGATTCTCAGAGCGTGGTTGTCTATCGGCCCCAGCTACCGAGAATCAGCCACGTTCTGAGAAGCACCCACGTAGCCGGACGCCCGGACCCGCGGGACCCCGGACCCGCGGGACCCCGGGCGGACCGGCATTCACTCGCACCGGGTGATGCCCAGGCCGCCTGGCACGCGGATCGTGGCTGTGGCAGGCCGGGGCGGCGTGCGTCACAACCGGCCGAATCATCGTCACGACCACAGGAGCGAGGATCATGGCATCCCTGACCGTCTGGAAGTTCAAGACCCCCGACGGGGCTCAGTCCGCCCTCGATCAACTTGAGGAACTGCAGCACCAGGAACTGATTCAGGTACTCGACGCCGCCGTTGTCCGGTGGGATGTCGGCGCCAAGAAGCCGAAGACCCGCGAACTGCACAGCACCTCGCGGGCAGGCGCCCTGGGCGGCGGGTTCTGGGGTCTGCTGTTCGGCCTGATCTTCTTCATCCCGATTCTCGGCCTGGCGATCGGCGCGGCGACCGGCGCGCTGATCGGTTCGATGGCCGACGTGGGCATCAGCGACTCCTTCATCCGGGACGTCCGCCAGAAGGTTACGCCGGGCACGTCAGCGCTGTTCCTGCTCAGCTCGGACGCGGTCATCGACCGGGTAGCCGGGCAGTTCTCCGGCGCCGAGGCCGAACTGATCCAGACCAACCTGTCGGCCGAGCAGGAGGACAAGCTGCGGGAGGCCTTCAGTAACGAGGATTAACGGCTAGCGGCCCGAGACCGTTCGACGCCGGGTGCGCGGTTGATGCCGGCAACTGGGGGGTACGGACGGTATCGGGCTTAAAGCTGCACGTTCGCCCGCCGGGAGGGGGCCCGGTGGTGCCGATCGACGTGCTGGCTCGCGCCCGTCGGGGGATGGATGACGAGCACGATCAGTGCGCCAGCAAGCGGGTACGGAACGCGGAGCGGCCGCAGGCTGCTGCGCGACCAGGCCATCGGCCGCGCCGGCATCGCGCGGCGCCTGCCTCAGCAGGGCGCTCCGGTGCTGGCGCGGCCGCGCCTGACCGACCTCATCGATCAGGCGACCGCCCGCAGGGTGACCGTTATCAGCGGTCCGGCCGGGGCGGGCAAGACCGTCGCCTGCGCGCAGTGGGCCGCCGACTCCGGCCGGTCGGCTGGCCAGGTGGCCTGGCTCAGCGTTGAGCAGGCCGATCGGGATCCGGACCGGCTGTGGGCGCGCGCCCGGTCCGCGCTGGCCGGAACGCCCCTGGTCGGAACGCGGGTCACCGGACCGGTGCCAGTAGGCGCGGTGCCCGAGGCCGCCGGGTCAGCAACGTCGTCCTGGCCTGCCCGGCTGATCGCCGCGGCCGAGGACTGGACCACCCCGCTGGTGCTGGTGATCGACGACATCCAGCACCTGGCGGACAGCGAGTCGCAGGCCGAGCTTGACCTGCTGGTCCGACACGGGCCGCCGACCCTGCGCCTGGTCCTGACCGGCCGTCACTCGGCCGGCCTGCAGATCGCCAGGCTCCGGGTGGACGGCGAACTCGCCGAGATCGGGGCGGACGACCTGGCCTGCACGCCCGAGGAGACCGACGCGTACTTCGCGATGCTCGGGATCGAACTGCCGCCGGCCGAGCGGGACGAATTGCTGACCCGGACCCGCGGCTGGGTAACCGGGCTGCGGCTGGCCGCACTCCGCTCAGGACCCGGCACCCCGCCGGCCGCGGTCGCGCGGATCAGCGGGGACGACCCGGAGGTCGCCGACTACCTGCGGGACGAGGTGCTGGCCGGCCAGTCCGCCCGGCGGCGGCTGTTCCTGCTGCGCACCAGCGTGACCGACACGATCTGCGGGTCGCTGGGCGACGCTCTCACCGACCAGTCCGGCAGCGCCGCCATCCTGGACCGGCTGGTCAGGGAGCAGGTCATGATCACGGTGACCGACCAGGTTCCCGGCCAGCACGCCGACACCAAGGACGTCGAGTACGAGTACCATCCGCTGCTGCGCGACCTGCTCCGCGGCGAGTTGCACCGGGAACTGGCCGGCGAGGTCCATGGCCTATACCGGCGGGCCGCCCGCTGGCAGGCGGCCAGAGACCAGCAAGCCGAGGCGATACGCAGCGCGGCGCAGGCCGGTGACTGGGACTTCGCAGCGCGGGTCCTGGCCCAGGCCGGACCGGCACTGCTGCTGCCCGGCCCGGCCGCCGCGATCGAGCCGTCGCTTGCCGCGTTCCCGGCGGGCCGCTACGCGACCGACGCCGCCGTGGCGGGCGCGCTGGCCGCCGCGGGGCTGCGTACCGGCGACGTGCGGGCCGCGGCAGTGCACCTGGCCAATGCCGCCGAGGCGGTGGACCGGTGCGCGCCGGCCCAGCGCCGGGTGATCGCGCCGTGGCTGCGGGCGCTCCAGATCGGCAGTCAGCCTGAACCGCCCGGCGAGCTGATCGAGCAGGCCGCGGACCTGGCCGGGCAGGCGGAGCCCCGGGCAGCCGGGGCCGCCGAGCATCAGGCGCTCGGCCTGCTGCGGACCGCGCTCGGCGTGCACGCGCTCACCGGACTGGAAGTCACCGCGGCCACGGACCATCTGCGCCAGGCCAGGCGGCACCTGGGCATCGGCGGGCATGGCCATTTTCTGGCGCGCGCCACGGCCTGGCTGGCGGTCGCCGAGGCTCTCGGCGGTGACGTCCCCGCCGCTACCAGCCTGGCGGCCAGGGCCAGCGAGTCGGCCGAGGATCTGGCCACGGCGGTAGCCGATGTCGCGATAACGCTGGCCAGCCTGCTCGCCGACGACCTCGCTACGGCGCGCGGCCAGCTCGATCAGTTGCTGCCCAGGGGACAGGAACGCCGCCTGCTCGGCGGCTCGCCCGCCGACCGGCACACGCTGCGGGTGCTGACCACTCTGGCGCGAGCCAGGCTCGCACTCTGCGAGCAGGATCCGGCGACGGCCCGGTCCATCCTGATCCGGCACCGCTACCAGGACCAGCGGCAGCGGCATGACATCCAGCACGCCGACGCCGGTAGCCGGGGCAGCTACCTTCGTCCCGATCCCGTGCTCGCGATGGTCGACGCGGAGGTCGCGCTCCGCGAGGGCGACCCGGCCCGCGCGCTGCTGGCCCTCGATCAGCCCTGGACCCTTGACCGGCCAGGGAGTCTTGATCAGCCCAGCCCCGGCTGCTGGCTGCTGCCGCGGGCGCGCGCGGTGCTCGCCGACGGGGACGGCCAGCGGGCGCTGGCCGAACTCGATCCGTTCCTGACCGGCCCGGCCGGTCGGCTGACCCTCGCCGACCAGGTCGGCGCGCTGATCGCCGCGACCGTCGCGCACCGTAGGCTGGGCCAGGCGGACCAGGCCACCGAGCGGCTGACACTGGCACTCGCGCTCGCGGAGCCGCCCGGGCTGTATCGCCCGTTCCTGGACGCCGGACCCGCCGCGCGGTCCGCGCTGACCGTCCTGATCCGGCCGGCCAGCGTCGCCGCGCCATTCGCCGCCCGGGTGCTGCAGCGGTTCGAGGTCGCCCGGGGCCGTCAGGCCGACCAGCCGGCCCAGGCGGCGATTCCGCTGACCAACAGCGAGCTCGCGGTCCTCCGGTTCCTGCCGTCGCACATGACCAATCAGGAGATCGCCGAGGCGCTGTTCCTGTCGATCAACACGGTCAAGACGCACCTGCGGTCGGTCTACCGCAAGCTTGGCGTCACCACCCGGCGCCAGGCGATCTCCCGGGGCAGCCAGCTCGGGCTGCTCTGAGCGTGACGATCGGGCGATCCGGCCCGGTGCCGGTCACCCGCTGGCGGGGTCCGCTCGCGCGCGGTCACCGGGTGCAGTACAGTGGACCCGTCATGCGGCGCTTCGTACTCATTCTTAGCAGCCGTAGCGGGACCTGATCAGGCAGGCCGGCATCCCGCTACGGGGATGAGGTGCTGGCCGCGTGCCCCCCAGATTTCCGCGGGTCGTCTGACCCGCCGCCGAACCGGATCCTCCGTCGGCGCTCTGGGCTCCGATCAGGAACTGGTCATTCGCTAGGATCTCGTGATCCCGATCAACGACCATGTGGCATCGGCATCGCCTCCGCTGGAACGCCTGAACCCAAGAGCTAACCGCGAACGCACCAGGCAATCAGGAGGCAGCGATGAGGCCACGCAACCACACCGAGGTCCAGCCAGCCGATCCCGCAGAGTCGACCGCATCCGCGCTGCACGCGGTCCAGGTCGCGCTGGACCGGCGGGACAATGGCGGGGAAGCCCGCACCGGCGCCGACGAATAGGGGCGGAGCACGAAATGGAGCACGGACGATGAGCGGCCGACTCTTTGACAAGGTATGGGAGCGCCACCTCGTGGCGGCCCCCGATGGAGAGCCGCCGCTGCTCTACATCGACCTGCACCTGGTACACGAGGTGACCTCGCCGCAGGCATTCGAGGGCCTGGAGATGGCGGGCCGCCAGGTACGGCGGCCGGATCTGACCGTGGCCACCATGGATCACGACGTGCCCACGGTGAACCCGCTTGGCCCGATCTCCGATCCGCTGGCCGCCGAGCAGATCGCCAGGCTGCGCAAGAACTGCGCCGCGCACGGCATCACGCTGCACCCCCTCGGCAGCGCCGAGCAGGGCATCGTGCACGTGATCGGCCCGCAACTCGGCCTGACCCAGCCCGGCATGACCGTGGTCTGCGGTGACAGCCACACCTCCACGCACGGCGCGTTCGGCGCGCTGGCGTTCGGCATCGGCACCACCGAGGTCGAGCACGTGCTGGCCACCCAGACGCTGCGGCAGACCAAGCCGGCCGCGATGGCGGTCACCGTCGACGGCGACCTGCCGTCCGGGGTCACCGCCAAGGACCTGGTGCTCGGCATCATCGCCAGGCTCGGCACCGGCGGCGGCACCGGATCGGTCATCGAGTACCGGGGATCGGCGATCCGTGCCCTGGACATGGAGGGCCGGATGACGGTCTGCAACATGTCCATCGAGGCGGGCGCCCGGGCCGGGATGATCGCGCCGGACGACACCACCTTCGCGTTCCTCGAGGGCCGCAAGCACAGCCCGAAGGGCGCCGACTGGGAGCGCGCACTCGACGACTGGCGGTCGCTGGTCACCGACGAGGGCGCGGTCTTCGACTCCGAGGTGCGGATCGACGCCGCGTCGCTGCGCCCGACCATCACCTGGGGCACCAATCCCGCGCAGTCGGTCAGCATCGACGGCGCCGTCCCCGACCCGGACTCGCTCGGCACCGCCGCCGAACGGCACGCCGCGCAGCGGGCGCTGGAGTACATGGGCCTGCGACCGGGCACCGCCATCCGGGACATCGGCGTCGACACGGTCTTCATCGGCTCGTGCACCAACGGCCGGCTCGCTGACCTGCGCGCGGCGGCCGACGTGGTCCGCGGCCGGAAGGTCAGCCCGAGCGTCCGCGCGATCGTGGTCCCCGGCTCGGCGCGGGTCAAGGCAGAGGCCGAGGCCGAGGGACTGGACGCGGTGTTCGCCGCCGCCGGGTTCGAGTGGCGCTCGGCTGGCTGCTCGATGTGCCTGGGCATGAACGGGGACATCCTGTCGCCGCGGGAGCGCTCGGCCTCCACCAGCAACCGGAACTTCGAGGGCAGGCAGGGCCCGGGCGGCCGGACCCACCTGGTTTCCCCCGCGGTGGCCGCGGCTACCGCCATCACCGGGCGGTTCGCCGTTCCCGCCGACCTGGAAGGAGCACGCTAGATGCGCGCAGTAAGCCGCGTCGATGGCCGGGCGGTGGCGATCGACCGCCGGGACATCGACACCGACCAGATCATCCCGGCGGCCTGGCTCAAGCGGGTCGAGCGGACCGGCTTCGGGCCCGGCTTGTTCAGCGCCTGGCGCAGCGACCCGGACTTCGCGCTCAACGCCCCAGCAGCCAGCGAGGCGAGGGTGCTGGTGGCCGGCGCGAACTTCGGCTGCGGGTCGTCCCGCGAGCACGCCGTCTGGGCGCTCCAGGACTTCGGCTTCGAGGCCGTGATCGCGCCCAGCTTCGCCGACATCTTCCGCGGCAACAGCATCGGCGCCGGCCTGGTGACCGCGCAGGCCAGCGAGGAGACGGTGCGCGCGCTGTTCACGGTGCTCGCCGACGATCCGCAGGCCACGGTGACCGTCGACGTCGCCGAGCGGATGGTCCTGGTGCCGTCGGCCGGCCTGGCCGAGCCGTTCGCGCTGCCGGACTATGCCCGCTGGCGACTGCTCGAGGGCCTCGACGACATCGGCATCACGCTGCGGCACGCCGACGCGATCGCCGATTTCGAGGCCCGGCGTCCCGCCTGGCTGCCTTCATCGGCCCCCGCTGCACACATCAGCGCCTGACATGCACTACGGTGGGGAGCGGCGAAGCAACGTCGCTCCCCACCGCCCGGGCTCTCCGGGTCCTGGTTCTTCATTCTTCTCACTAGCTAGGCGGCGATCACCGGTGATCACGATCCAGTTCCGAGTAATTCTCATCACGTAGCGCGAGCCTGATGACGGGCTCGCGCTACTCCTCCTCGGCCGCTCGGCCAGGAGGTTTTTTGTTGGGCGAGCAAGTGAGGCGGCGCCCCGCGCCGCGACCGCAGTTCTGAAGCGAAGGAGTGAGTCCGTGCAAGTGACCGGAGCCCAGGCGCTTGTCCGCAGTCTGGAGAGCCTAGGGGTCGACGTCGTCTTCGGCCTTCCGGGCGGAGCCATCCTGCCGGCCTACGACCCGCTGAGGTCGTCCACGATCCAGCACATCCTCGTCCGGCACGAGCAGGGCGCCGGTCATGCCGCGGAGGGATACGCCTGGGCCACCGGCCGGGTCGGCGTGTGCATAGTGACCAGCGGCCCCGGGGCCACGAACCTGGTGACCGCACTGGCCGACGCGTACATGGACTCGGTCCCGATGGTCGCGATCACCGGCCAGGTGTCCACCGCCATGATCGGCACGGACGCGTTCCAGGAGTCGGACACCACCGGGATCACCGCACCGGTCACCAAGCACAACGAGCTTGTCACCTCCCCCGAGCGGATCCCGGCGGCGATCGCCGAGGCGTTCCACATCGCCACCACCGGCCGCCCCGGCCCGGTCCTGGTCGACCTGCCCAAGGACGTCCTGCAGGCCGAGTTCACCTGGTCCTGGCCGCCGGTGCTCGACCTGCCCGGCTACCGGATCCCCGGCGAGCCGGACCAGGAGATGATCGCCGAGGCCGCGCGGATGCTGCACCGGGCCAGCCGCCCGGTCCTGTACGTCGGCGGCGGCGTGATCAAGTCGGGCTCGCACGAGGCGCTCATGGAGCTTGCCGAGATCACCCAGGCGCCGGTCACGACCACGCTGATGGCTCGCGGCGCCTTCCCGGACACCCACCCGCTCGCGCTCGGCATGCCCGGTATGCACGGAACCTTCGCGGCCGTCGCCGCGCTCCAGGAGGCGGACCTGGTCGTGGCGCTCGGCGCCAGGTTCGATGACCGGGTCACCGGCCGCCTGGCCGACTTCGCGTCCAAGGCGAAGGTGGTGCACGCCGATATCGACCCGGCCGAGATCGGCAAGAACCGGTCGCCCGACGTGGCCATCGTGGGCGACCTGGCCGCCACCCTGCCGCGGCTCACCGAGGCGGTGCGGGACCTGGTCGCGGACGCCGGGCCGACGGACACCGCGGCCTGGGTGGAGCAGACCGCGGGCTGGAAGCGCAGCTACCCGCTGCGCTACACCCAGGCCAGCGACGGCCCGCTGAAGCCGCAGCACGTGGTCGAGCGGCTGTCCGCGCTTACCGGCGGGGACGCGATCATCGTGGCCGGCGTCGGCCAGCATCAGATGCACGTGGCTCAGCACTTCGCCTTCACCAAGCCGCGAAGCTGGATCAACTCCGGCGGCCTGGGCACGATGGGGTTCGCCGTCCCGGCGGCGATGGGCGCCCAGGTGGGCAGGCCGAACGACCTGGTCGTGGCGATCGACGGCGACGGCTGCTTCCAGATGACCGCGCAGGAACTGGCCACCTGCGCCCTGCTCGGCCTGCCGGTCAAGTTCCTGATCTTCAACAACGGCTTCCTCGGCATGGTCCGGCAGTGGCAGGAACTGTTCTACGAGGAGCGGTACTCCGAGGTGCACCTGGGCACCGAGATCCCCGACTACGTGAAGCTGGCCGAGGCGTACGGCTGCGTCGGCCTGCGCTGCGAGCAGGCATCCGACGTGGACGCGGTGCTGGAGAAGGCGCTCGCGGTCACCGACGTGCCGACCGTCGTGGACTTCCGCACGCACGACGCGGAGGGCGTGTTCCCGATGGTGCCGGCCGGCCATGCCAACGACGACATCGTCCTCGGACCCGAGTTCACCGCCGCCGAGCAGCAGGCCGCGGCACGCAAGGAAGTGATCGCATGACCGCGCACACCCTCTCCGTCCTGGTGGAGAACAAGCCAGGCGTGCTTGCGCACGTCGCCGGGCTGTTCTCGCGGCGGGCATTCAACATCTCCTCGCTGTCCGTCGGCCCGACCGCGGACCCGCGGGTGAGCCGGATGACGATCGTGGTGGACGGCGCCTCCACGCCGGTCGATCAGGTGCACAAGCAGCTTGAGAAGCTGATCCGGGTGCTCAAGGTGGTCGAGCTTGAGCAGGACGCCGCGGTCGAGCGCGAACTGGCCCTGATCAAGGTGACCGTGCGGCCTGACCTGCGGGCCGACCTGCTTGACGTGGCCGCTGCCTTCAGCGCCACCGTGGTAGACCTGTCAGCGGACACCCTCGTGCTCGAGGCCGTCGCCAGCCCCGGCAAGCTCGACACCCTGCTCGCCAGGCTCGAGCAGCACGGAACCTGCGAACTGGTCCGCACCGGCCTGATCGCGATCGGCCGGGGCAGCGAGACGATCACCGATGACATGCCCGGCCACCAGCCCATGGCGGCCGTCGCCGGCTGACCCATTCCGGCCAGTCACCCGACAACCAGACCTATTCCAGTCAACCAATTCAGCGTGAACAACCACCCAAGCAAGGAAGGACGCCCTGCGATGGCAACCGTGTACTACGACGACGAGGCTGACCTCAGCCTGATTCAGTCCCGCAAGATCGCGGTGCTCGGCTACGGGTCGCAGGGGCACGCCCATGCCCTCAACCTGCGTGACTCCGGCTGCGACGTGCGGGTAGGCCTGCCCGAGGGCTCCCGCTCCCGCGAGCGGGCGCAGGCGGCCGGGCTGACCGTGCAGACGCCGGAGCAGGCCTGCGCGTGGGCCGACCTGATCATGGTCCTCACGCCGGACACCGGCCAGCGCTCGCTCTACGCCGATGCGATCGCGCCGAACCTGAAGCCCGGCGACGCGCTGTTCTTCGCGCACGGCTTCAACATCCACTTCGGCTACGTCACGCCGCCCGAGCAGGTGGACGTCGCGATGGTGGCGCCGAAGGCCCCTGGGCACCTGGTCCGGCGCCAGTTCGAGGCGGGCCAGGGCACCCCGGTGCTGGTCGCGGTGGCTCAGGACGCCACTGGCAAGGCCTGGGACCTGGTCAAGTCCTACGCCAAGGCGATCGGCGGCACCAAGGCCGGGGCCCTGGTCACCACGTTCAAGGAGGAGACCGAGAGCGACCTGTTCGGCGAGCAGGCGGTGCTGTGCGGCGGCGTGTCCGCCCTGGTGAGCGCCGGGTTCGAGACCCTGGTCAACGCCGGGTATCAGCCGGAGGTCGCCTACTTCGAGTGCCTGCACGAGCTCAAGCTGATCGTCGACCTGATGCAGGAGGGCGGCCTGGCCTGGATGCGTTACTCGGTCAGCGACACCGCCGAGTACGGCGACCTCACCAGGGGGCCGCGGGTGATCGCCGAGCCAAGCAGGCAGGCGATGACGCAGATCCTCGCCGACATCCAGTCCGGCGAGTTCGCCAGGGAGTGGATCGCCGAGGACGACGCCGGGCGGCCGAACTTCGAGCGGCTGCGCAAGGCCGCCACCGACGACCTGCTCGAGCGCACCGGCCGTCCGCTGCGGGCGATGATGTCCTGGCTGAACGCCCCGACGGAGATGGAGGGCCAGGCCTGATGGCTGACCACGTACGCTCCTATGTCGTAGCCGACCTACCCGGCGACGGAATCGGCCCCGAGGTGGTCGCCGTCGCCAGGGACCTGGTCGACGCCGCCGGCAGCCGCTTCGGGTTCACCGTGGACTGGCAGCACTGCCCGCTGGGCGCGGAGTACTACCTGCGCACCGGCGAGGTGCTGCCGGGCGCTGAGTTCGACCGACTGCGCAAGACCGACGCCATTCTGCTCGGCGCGGTCGGCAGCCCGTCGGTGCCACCCGGCGTGCTCGAGCGCGGCCTGCTGCTGCGACTGCGGTTCGAACTCGACCTCTACATCAACCTGCGGCCGGCCAGGCTCCGTCCCGGCGTCGTCAGCCACGGGGCCGGCGCCCTCGACACCGTGGTGGTCAGGGAGAACACCGAGGGCCTGTACGCGGGCGCCGGCGGGACCGTGCACAAGGGCACCGCGTTCGAGACCGCCACCGAGGAGTCCCTGAACACCCGGGCCGGCGTCGAGCGGTGCCTGCGCTACGCGGCCGGCCTGGCCAGGCGACGCGCCGGCAAGATGACCCTGGTGCACAAGACGAACGTGCTCGTGCACGCCGGTGACCTGTGGCAGCGGGTCGCCAGGGAGGTCGCCGACGCCGAGGGCGTCGCGCTGGACTACGCGCACGTGGACGCCGCCTGCCTGTACCTGGTGGACGACCCGGGCAGGTTTGACGTGATCGTCACCGACAACCTGTTCGGCGACATCATCAGCGACCTCGGGGCGGCGCTGACCGGCGGCCTCGGGCTGTCCCCGAGCGGCAACCTGAACCCGGACAAGACCGGTCCGTCCATGTTCGAGCCGGTGCACGGCTCGGCGCCGGACATCGCCGGCACCGGCAAGGCGAGCCCGGCCGCTGCCGTGCTCTCCGCCGCCCTCATGCTCGACCACCTCGGCGAACCGGAGGCCGCCGCGGCGCTCGACGGAGCGGTAGACGCCGTGCTCGGCGCGGGCGGCCAGGACACCACCGCTGGCTGGGCCAAGGCCCTCGCCACGGAACTCGCCGCGGCGGAGGTGACCCGGTGAGCCCCGGGCAGGCGCCCGGGCCGGCCCGCGGGCCTGGCGTCGAGATCTACGACACTACCCTGCGCGACGGCTCACAGCAGGTCGGTCTCGACCTAACCGTGGAGGACAAGCTCAGGGTCGCCACGGCACTCGACGCGCTCGGCGTGGATGTGGTGGAAGGCGGCTGGCCGGGCTCTAACCCCAAGGACGCCGAGTTCTTCGCCCGGGCCAGCGAGATCCAGTGGCGCAACGCGAGGCTGGCCGCGTTCGGAGCGACCAGGCGGCCGCACCGGGACGCGGACTCCGACCCCGATCTGGCCGTGCTGCTCGCGGCCCGCACTCCGATCGTCACGCTGGTCGGCAAGGCGTGGACGCTGCACGTCGACGAGGCGCTGCGGACCTCCCGCGCGGAGAACCTGGCGATGGTGGCCGACTCGGTGCGGTTCTTCGTGCGGGAGGGCCGCCGGGTGGTGTTCGACGCCGAGCACTTCTTCGACGGCTATGTCGCCGACCCGGCCTACGCACTGGAGGTGCTCGCCGCGGCGGCCGGGGCCGGCGCCGACACGCTGGCACTCTGCGACACCAACGGCGGCACGCTGCCCGACGACATCGTTCGGGTGGTGCGCGACGTGGTCGGCAGGTACCCGGCCCTGCGCACCGGGGTGCACTGCCACAACGACGCGGCTTGCGCGGTGGCCAACTCGCTGGTCGCGGTTGGCGAAGGCGCCACCCACGTGCAGGGCGCGGCCAATGGCTACGGTGAGCGGTGCGGCAACGCGGACCTGTTCGCGGTCATCGCGGGCCTGGAACTCAAGCGGGACCATGAACTGCTCCCGCCCGGCGGACTCGCCTCCCTGGCGGCAACTGCCAGGGAAATCGCCGAGGTCGCGAACCTGCCGTTCGAGTCCCGCCAGCCCTACGTCGGCTCGTCGGCGTTCGCCACCAAGGCCGGACTGCACGCGTCGGCGATCGCACGACGGCCGGACGCGTACTCGCACGTGGACCCGGCCGCGGTGGGCAACCGGTCGCACGTGCTCGTCAGCGAGCTAGCCGGGCGCAGCAACGTCCTGGTCAAGGCAGCGGAACTCGGCCTCGACCTGTCCGACGACCCGGCCCTGGCGACGGCGGTGCTCGATGAGATCAAGAACGCCGAGCACCGCGGCTACGCGTTCGAGGCCGCGGACGCCTCGTTCGAACTGCTGGTCCGCCGGGTCGCGGGCGGCCGGCCGGAGTGGTTCGACCTCGAGGGCTACCGGGTGGTGATCGAGAAGACCGACGACGGCGCCGACCGCAGCGAGGCGATTGTCCGGCTTCGGGTCGGCGATCAGCGCGAGGTCGCGGTCGGCGAGGGCGTCGGCCCGGTGCACGCACTCGACCAGGCGATGCGCAAGGCGCTCGCCGAACTGTATCCGCAGATCGCCGACATCCGCCTGGTGGACTACAAGGTGCGGATCCTGGACGGCCGGGCCGCGACCAGCGCGGTGACCAGGGTCATGCTGACGTCGGCCGACCAGGGCGGCGAGTGGACCACGGTCGGCGTGTCCGACGACATCGTCACCGCGTCGTGGGAGGCGCTCGCGGACGGCATCAGCTATGGGTTGCTGCGGTCCGGCGCCGAGGCGCTGGTCCCCGCCCGGGCATAGCGGACGCCGAGGTCAGGCCGGTCCTCGGGCACCGGATCGCCGGGCACATGGCCGGCGATCCGGTGGACGGACCCGGATCTCGGATGATAGACCAATCGGTAGTCGTGTCGCGGAGTGACGCACACGCGCGCGGGTTTATCCGGAATACCCTGATTAGTACCCGCGGCGTTTTATTCTGCGCAATAATGGCATGCCTGCGCAGACTCTCACTCGCAGGAAGGCGATGGTTCCCCTCGATGACCGATGCTCTGACGCGCAGGCAGATTCTCGGGCTGACCGGCGCCACGATGGCCGGGGCCGCCGGGATTGCTGCGTGCTCCTCCGGTAGCGGCGCCAGTCACGCGTCGACCCTGGCCGTGCCGGTCCCCTCGACCGGCAACGGACCGCCCTATGTGACCCGCCCGGATCTAACCCCGCCGCACATCACGATCACGCACCGCAATCCGCACGCGGGGTCCGGGTACGTGTTTCTGAACGCCCCGTATTCGGGTCCGGGTCATGGCGGGTCGATGATCATCGACTACAACGGCGACCTGGTCTGGTTCGGCCCGAACACCAGGACCGAGCACCGGATGAACGTCGATGTCCAGACCTATCAGGGCAGGAAGGTGCTGACCTGGTGGGAGGGTCTAGTCGTGCAGGGCTACGGCCTCGGCAGGCTGGTGATCGCTGACTCGTCGTACCGGGTCAGGCATATGATCAGCGCCGCCAACGGCTTGATGGCCGACCTGCACGAATTCGTGGTCACCCCGCAGGGCACCGCGCTGATCACCGCCTACAAGCGGTCGAGGGCGGATCTGTCAAGCATCGGCGGGCCGAAGAGCGGCTACCTGCTGTCCGGGGTTGCGCAGGAAATCGACATCGCGACCGGCAAGCTGCTTTTCGAATGGGACAGCCGCGATCACGTCGCGCTGACCGAGACCTATCAGAAATACGAATCGGGAACCGGCACCGCCGAAAAGCCGTTCAACTACTTCCACATCAACTCGATCGCGATCGATCCCACCGATAACAACCTGATCATCTCGTCCAGGAACACCTGGACGGTGTACAAGGTGCACCGGCCATCCGGGCGGGTGATCTGGCGGATGAACGGCAAGATGTCCGACTTCACCATGGAACCGCGGACGCATTACTACTGGCAGCACCACGTCCGGCCGCGTACCCCGGGCGTGCTCACCGTGTTCGACAATGGCGCCTCGCCCGCCGAGGAGAAGCACTCCCGGGCACTAATGTTGCGGGTCGATGAGAAGGCCAGGCGGGTCTCGCTGATCAAGGCCTATATTCACCCTGGTGCCGATCTGCTGGCCGGCGCGATGGGCAGCGCCCAGCTTATGCCGAATGGCAACATGTTCGCTGGCTGGGGCACCTGCCCGAACTTCTCGATGTTCGCCCACGATGGCACGCTGCTGCTGGACGGGCAGATGACCAAGGGCGATCCGTCCTACCGGGCCTTCACCCACCCTTGGATCGGGCATCCCACCGACCGTCCGGCCGTGGCCGCCAGGCATCGGTCCGGCGGCGCGACCGTGTACGCAAGCTGGAATGGCGCCACCCAGGTGGCATTCTGGACCGTGCTGGCCGGAAAGACCAGATCCACGGTGAGCCGGATCGGCCGGGCCAGGAAGTCCGGATTCGAGACCGTCATGCCGGTGCACGGCGCGGGCCCGTTCTTCGCAGTCGAGGCCAGAGATTCCTCCGGGCGACTACTGGCGAGGTCCCCCATAGTGGAAGTCAGGTGAAAGCGTCACGCCGTAATCAGCGCCTCCCAGGAATCGCATAGTCGGCCTTCAGAAAGTTCACAGGAGGCGGCGTTAGCGTACCCAATGCCAATCAAACATTGCCAATTCGACCATAGTACTAACGGTTCCCACCGCAGTACGGTTCCCAATGTGTACCCGGAGGTCACACGTGACCAGCGGAATATCTCGCAGGCAACTACTTCAGCACGGTGGCACGGCAGCGGTCGGCCTGGCGGGCCTCGGACTCGTCGCCGGATGCGGCAGCGCGAAGGCCACGTCACGGTCATCTTCATCGGCCAGGTCTAATGGCCGTCCCGCCACCAGTGCCTCGCCGGGCGTCTATCACTTCGCGACCCGGCCCGATCTCGAACCGCCGATGGTGTCTATCACCGGCCGGGACCGCGGTGTCGGCTCGGACTACATCTTCCTCGGCACGGTGCAATCCGGCCCCGGCCACGGCGGCGCGATGATCGTCGACACCAGTGGCCGGCTGGTCTGGTTCGACCAGGACGCGGGCAAGGTCACGAAGATGAACTTCCGCCCGCAGATGTTCGGTGGCAAGCAGGTACTCACCTGGTGGCAGGGAGCCGTGGTGCAGGGCCGCGGCAAGGGCGTGGCGGTGATCGCGGATTCCTCCTACCGGACCACGCACATCATCAGGGCGGGCAACGGCCTGCGGGCGGACCTGCACGAGTTCTACCTCACCCCGCAGAACACCGCGCTGATCAGCGCGTACCGGCAGTACAACGTCGACCTGACCCCGGTCGGCGGGCCGAAGAACGGCGTGCTGGTATCCGGGGTCGCGCAGGAGATCGACGTCGCGACCGGCAAGGTGCTGTTCGAGTGGGACAGCATGGACCACGTCGCCCTGACGGAGACCTACCTGACGTACCTCGCCAAAAAACCAGGCATGGGCCAGGGCGGCACGCTGGCCAATCCCTTCGACTACTTCCACATCAACTCGATCTCACCGATGCCCGACGGCGACCTGCTGATCTCGGCCAGGAATACCTGGGCGCTGTACAAGGTGTCGCGCAAGACCGGCAAGGTCATCTGGCGGATGAACGGCAAGAAATCCGACTTCGCCATGGGGCCGGGGACGCACTACTACTGGCAGCACCACTCCCGGGCGCACGGGCCGGACAAGATCACGGTGTTCGACGACGGCGGCGACCCGGCGGAGGAGAAGCAATCCCGGGGCCTGATCCTCAAGGTAGACGCGACGGCCATGAAGGTCACGCTCGATCACGCCTATACCCACCCTGGCAAGACACTGCTGGCCGGCGCGATGGGCAGCGTGGAGATCATGCCGAGCGGCAACGTCTTCATCGGCTGGGGTACCGAAACCTACTTCAGTGAGTTCGCACCGGACGGGACGCTGCTGCTGGACGGGCAGATGACCACCAAGGACCCGTCATACCGGGCGTTCAAGAACACCTGGACTGGCCATCCGACCGAGCCTCCGGCGATCGCCGCCCGTAGCCGCGGCGCCGAGGCGACCGTCTACGCAAGCTGGAACGGCGCCACGGCGATCAGATCCTGGAACGTCCTCGCCGGCTCCAGCAGGTATTCGCTGGCCAAGGTCGGCGCGGCGGCATGGTCGGGGTTCGAGACCGCGATCCCGGTCAGCAACGCCGGGCCGTACTTCTCCGTCCAGGCCCTGGACGGCTCCGGTCACGTGCTGGCGAAGTCGGCGACCGTCCGGGTGCTCTGACTGGACCAGCCGAGCACGGGCACGGCGCCCGCCCCGGATGATCGGGCGCCGTGCCGGAGGCCGTATGCTCAATCCCGGCACTGGCCCATACCGGCACCCGCGTTGAGCCAGCAATACCGACGGCGATGCGGCAGGCAGGGCAGGGTTGGCAGGGCGTGAGGGGCTGTGGACCGCGGAGCGGCGCGCCCTCACCATCGGCCTGATCCTGACGATCACGTTCGTGGCCGCCGAGGCACTCGCCGTCGCCACGGTGATGCCCCTGGTCGCCCGCGATCTGCGCGGCCTGAACCTGTACGGGTTCGTCTTCAGCGCGTTCATGCTCGGCACCCTGGTCGGCATTGTCGCAGCCGGCCGGGCAGCGGACCGGAACGGGCCCGCCCTCCCCTACATCGCCGGCCTGGTGATCTTCGCCGCCGGCCTGCTGGTGTCCGGCCTGGCGACATCGATGCCGATGCTGGTCGGCGGCCGCGCGCTGCAGGGCATCGGCGCGGGCGCCGTGCCCGCGGTGGCGTACACCGCCATCGGCCGCAGCCTGCCCGAGCATCTCCGCGCGTCCATGATGGCCATGATGTCCACCGCCTGGGTGGCGCCCGGACTGATCGGCCCGGCGATCAGCGCCGAGGTGGCGCACCTGTTCGGCTGGCGCTGGGTCTTCCTCGGGCTGATCCCCTTCATCGCCGTCACCGGCCCGTTCGCCATCCCGGCGCTGGTCCGTCTCGGCCGCCCGGAGACCCGGGCCAGGGACGGCCATCGCCTGGCTGACGGCGTCGGCCTCGCGATCACCGCCGGCCTCGTGCTGACCGGCCTGACGCTGCTCGCCGGATCCGGGGCCTCGGGCGGATCCGGCGCGCAGAGCGCGGCCGCCACCGGCGGGCTCACCGCCACGCTCCTCACCGGCCCGGCCGCGGTGATCAGCGGTACCGTCATGATCGTGGTCGGCGGTGTCGGAGTCGTGCTCGTCTTGCGGCGACTGCTGCCCGACGGAACCTTGACCGCGCGCTCCGGACTGCCGGCCACCGTGCTGGTCCGCGGCCTGGTGACGTTCGGCTTCTACGGCGCCGACGCGTTCGTCACGCTGACGGTCACGATCCTGCGCCAGCACAGCGCCCTTGTCGCCGGTGTCGCGGTCACCTGCAACACCGTCGCCTGGGCCGCCGGGTCCTGGATCCAGGCCCGCCTGCACGCGCGCTGGACCGAGCGGCGGCTGATCAGGGTCGGCGTGATCATCCTGCTGGCCGGGACCGCCGGCCTGGCCGTCATGCTCAGCGACCGGGTGCCGGTCGCCGAGGGCATCGCGGCCTGGACAGTGGCCGGCCTTGGCATGGGGATGTGCTACGGGCCGATCACGCTGCTGATGCTGAAGCGCGCGCCGGCCGGCCGCGAGGGCTGGGCCTCGGCCTCGCTGAACGTCGCCGACGTGCTCGGCAGCGCCATGGGAATCGGCGTCGGCGGCGCGATGATCAGCGCGGCGGTCAGCTTCGGCGGCTCGCTCGCGGCCGGCCTGGCGATCGCGTTCGGGTGCGCCGCAGCCGCATCCGGCCTGGCCCTCGCCGTCAGCCGGCGCCTGCCCGTGACCGACGGCGGTCCGGCGGCGCAGCCAGATGTCAGCGAGCTAACCGCGGCCTGAGCGCCGCCCGGCGAACCTGGCCGCACCCCCGCACGGGCCGCCGCACCACCCCACGGCCCGTCGCGGCGGCCCGGCGCCCGGCTACGGCTCGCTAGCCGCCCTGCGGGCGATCGCCGCCACCCGCGCGCGGGTGGCGCGCACCAGGTCCTCCGGCCGCAACTCGACCTGCAGTCCGCGCTGGCCGGCGCTGCAGTACACGGTCGGCCAGTCCAGCGCCGTGGCGTCGATCACGACGGGCAGCGGGCGGCGCTGGGCGATCGGCGAGATTCCGCCGGTGACATATCCGGTCGCCCGCTCCGCGTCGGCCGGCCTGGCCATCTCGGCGCGCTTGCCGCTGACGGCCCCAGCCAGGGCCTTCAGGTCAAGCTGCCCGGCGACCGGCACCACCGCCACGGTCAGTGCCCCGTCCACGGCGGCGATCAGGGTCTTGAACAGCCGGCCCGGCGGCACTCCGAGCGCCTCCGCCGCCTCGTCTCCGTAGGACCCTGCCTTCGGATCGTGCTCGTACGGGTGCGTGCTGAACTCGATCTTCAGCGCCTCGAGCTGCCGCGTCGCGCGCGTTCCCCGGGAAGCCACAGCGGGAATCATAGCCGCGGCGCCGGACCGCCTGGTCAGCCGATGATCGGCGCCTGCGGCTGCGCGGACGACAACCAGGGCTCGGGAACCATGGCGAGCGCCTGCCGGTAGACCGCCTCGTACCCCTCGGCCATGACCTCGATGGTGAAGTTGGCCTCGACGTGCTTGCGGATCGCCATCGGGTCCAGCGTGCGGGCCAGCGCGATGCCGTCCGGCATCTGGTCGACGTGGTCCACGATGACGCCGGTCTCGCCGTGCTCCATCAGTTCCGGTACCGCGCCGCGGCCGAGCGCCACGACCGGCGTGCCGCATGCCATGGCCTCGATCACGACCAGGCCGAACGGCTCCTCCCACTGAATCGGGAACAGCATGCAGGCGGCGCGGGACAGCAACTGCCGCTTCGCGGCCGCATCCGCGACCCCGAAGATCGTCACGTCGTCGCCAAGCCGGGGCGCGATCTCGCGCTCGAAGTAGGCCCGCTCGATCGGCTCAGCGCACTTGCCGGCCAGGGTGATCGGCATTCCCGCCGCCCGGGCGGCGTCGATCGCGAGGTGCGGCGCCTTCTCCGGGTGGAACCGGCCGAGGAAGAGCGCGTAGTCCTCCTTCTGCGCCCGGAACGGGAACGTGTCGGCCTTGATCGCGTTGTGCACGGTCGCCGACCAGGCCAGGTCGGGCGCCAGCGCGCGCTGCGCGTCGGAGATGGCGACAATGTGCACCGTCTCGCCGAGCGCACGGAAGAACTCGCCTGGGTCACCCTGGACCGGGCCGTGCGCCGTGACCACGGTCGGCGTCAGCCGTCCGCGGGCCATCAGCGGGCCGACCATCGTGTGGTCGTGGATGACGTCCGCGTCGAGGGTCTCCAGGATCCTGGCGACCTTGGCGGCGTGCACCATCTCCGGCATCGGCTCGCCTAGCTGGGCGGCCGGTCCGACGTCGTAGGTCCTGATGAACCGCTGTGCCCTGGTCGCGTGCCGGCCAGCGCCGATGAGAGAGACCTTGTGCCCGCGAGCCACCAGCGAGTCGACCAGATCGGCGACGACGGCCTCGATGCCCCCATACGCCGTTGGCGGCACGTCGAAGTACGGCGGCGCCACCATGGCGATATGCATCTGCTGGGCCCCGGCCGGGACCTGCTGCGTTCTGGTGAGGGTCGAGCCAATGGTGCTCACAGCGAAACGCCTCCTTGCCTCATGGTTCGCCGGCGCGGCTCGGAGCGCCGTTCTGGCACCCGGTCCGGCCGGAAATGACCATGCCCGGACACCGGGATGCCAACGCTGTAAGTAAATTAAGAAGATCTCAACGGGCCGGTAAAGACTTTACCGTTGCTTGATTGCGAGAGCGCAGAAGATTGCATGAGCCGCTAATCTTAATGCGAATTTAATGCGGTGCATACCGGCTGAAATATGAAACAGGAATAACAAAGATCCCGCACCCTCATACACGTTATTTCGCGATAACGACCAGGTTGCCCCTGATCGCCTCGGTCAGCGGGTGCCCTGGGCCGAGAACGCGCTCGCAATCCGCCAGCGTCCGCTCGAATTCCGCGATAGCCGCGCTCTGCCGCCTGGCCAGGTAGTAGGCGTTAGCGAGATTGCCCCGGGAGGTCAGCGTGTCCGGATGATCCGGCCCGCGAACCCGCTCGAAGTCCCGGACGGTGCGCTCATAGAGCGGCAGCGCGTCGGCCAGGCGGCCGGCCGAGTGATAGCCGCTGGCCAGGTTGCCCCTGGCGATCAGGGTGTCCGGGTGATCGGCACCCTGAATCCGCTCCCGAGCCGCCACAAGCCGCTCGTACAGTCCGATGGCGTCCTTCATCCGGTGCGCGGCGTGACAGCAGCTAGCCAGGTTCGCAAGCGCGGTGAGCGTGTCCGGGTGGTCGGCGCCGAGGACGGCTTCCCGGCCGGCCAGGGTCTGCCGGTACAGCGGAATCGCGTCCTTCAGCCGTCCGGCCTGCCGGTAGGCGTAGGCCAGTCGCGCGGTCGCGGTGAGCGTGTCGGGATGCGTGCGGCCCAGTGCCTGCTCGGTCGCCGTGTGCAGTCGCCGGAA
>JAJYTW010000195.1 GCA_021792855.1 Actinomycetes bacterium | reverse complement strand
CACCACCCCAGCTCCACCCACGCACCACCGCCACCGGCGACGCCGCCGAAACTGTCACAGCCACCGCATAACCTGATCATCAACCGGGAACCGCGCCCACCATTTACACCGGAATCCGGACGTCACCCCGGGGGCGGCACGAATCTGGCTTCCTCGATGGGGCGGTTCTTCTCGCCGATCCAGACCAATCCCGCGCGGGGCCGCCCGACATCGTGCGGCTTATCCTCGGTGCTCCTGAACAGCCGGTCCTGAAGCTCGCTCAGCAGCCCGATGCTGACCCGCCGCTCCCTGATGATCCTGAACGCCGTCATGGCGACATCGAAGTATGCGCTGATCTCCTTGGTCTCGGGGGACAGGTACTGGGTACTGGGGAACTGGGCCTCCAGCAGCTCGCGGAGGACTCCGACCGTTCCCTCTAGGGCCGACGTGTCGAGTGCCTCGCGGAAGAGCGCCGGTCGGATGAGCAGCCTGGGGTCGGGCAGCTGGGCGCAGACCTGATCCAGCTTGCCCAGCGCCATGGAGGCCTCGGCCACGCGGGTCCAGGTCAGTGAGTCCAGGGCCACGTCATCGGGCAGCGGGTCAGGCAGGTACGCGAAATAGGCGAAGTCTCCATGTCACGCGTCATGCCCGCGGATCGGGACCAGCTGCCCGACTGGGCTCGCCCTGAGGTGGTCGAGGTCCATGAATGCAACACCAGTCGTAGATTGCGTTAGTTACGTCGATGTAATATAACGCCCTGCGTGAGAGACAGGATGGGAGACCTAATGCATTGAGCCTACAGGCGTTAGATCTTGGTAGCAGATCCAACTCTTAGGGAGAGATAGCTAGTCTTCGGGCCAGCATCATGCCCGGTCCGGCGGACGTTGTCGGCCACTGTGGCGCCTAGGGTCCGTCCGCGGGCCTGGGCTAGTACGCGGTCAGCAGGTAGAACTCACGGTCGTCGGGATCGGCCATGACCGTGACGCTGGCTTCAGCCTGGCCGTGACGAAGGCGCGTGGCTCCGAGGGCGGCCAGGCGGCGGGCCTCCGCTTGCTGATCACCATCGCGGGGCGGAGCGAGTACGAAGCGGTGCCGGTTCTGCCATGCCGGGGGCATCCGCTCTCCGTCCCAGGAGATTTTCGGGCCACCCTGCGGCGACTGGATCGCCGTCTGGAGACCCTGGTCCCAGACCAGTGGCCACTCCAGCGCCTCGCCCCAGAAGAACCCGGCCCCGCGCGAACCTGCGCACGTGATCTCGGCCATGAACCCGCAGCCCCCCAGGTACCTATTGCCCGGCTCGATCACGCAGAATTCGTTGCCTTCGGGGTCGGCGAGCACGACATGGCCCTCTTCCGGGCGCTGCCCGATGTCAATATGCCGGGCGCCGAGGCCGAGTGCCTTCCCTACCGTGTGCTGCTGATCCTCGGCGGACGTGCTGGTCAGGTGGAAGTGCCGCTCGTTCTGGCCGGACTTCGGCTCCTTCGCCGGACGAAACTGGAACCCGAACCCGGCGCCATCCCCCGGCGTCAGGGCGGCGCCATCGGGCGGACCCGCGGCCAGTTTCCAGCCGAGCAGGTCACCCCAGAAGCGCGCCAGCCGAAGCGGGTCGGCCGAGTCGAAGCTCACCGCCAGGAGCCGACACGTCATCTCGCCGAACCTCCGATCCCGCCGCCAGCAACCGTACCCCGCACAGGCACTGCCGCCCGTCTCAGCGAGCGCCAGGGCCTTCTAACTTTGTGCGGCGCCGCGGAACGAGGCGAGGTGGCGCAGTCGTGCCCAGTCCAGGGCCGGTGCGGATGCGGGGACCCCGGGACGCTGGCGGGGAACGAGGACCCGGAGTGCTCTGGGCCGGCTGGCGCATCGGACGGGGGCGGGCATCAGCACTGTCTCGCCGTCGATGCCGACGGGGATCTCGGGTGCGTCCGAGTCCACCACGATCTCGTCGGCCGCGGTCACGGTCAGGCCCGCGCCGTGCCCCCGGCGGATGAGGTCCACGGCCTGCCGGGCGTTGTCCACCCGCACCGCCAGCACGCCGAGGGTGCCGCCGTCGAGTCGCGGCCGCCGGCCCAGGCCGGCGACGTCACCCGTGCCGTACGGGTTGTTGCTGACCAGCAGTGCCTGCGGTGCGTCGATCCCGGTGTCGCCGGCGCGGGCGGACAGGCGGGCGCCGCGCTGGCCCTTGAGCAGGTCGGGCAGCATCTCCAGGGTGGTGCGCCGCTTGTCATCCCGGTAGGCGGGACTGCGCACGACCTCGGCGTAGGCGCCGAACGATGCGTTGTTCACGAAGGTGCGGTCCCCGATGACGCCCAGGTCAATCCGCAGTTCCTCGCCGTCGGTCAGGGCGGTCAGGCAGGTGGCCGGATCATCCCGGTCCAGCCCGAGGTCCAGCGCGAAGTGGTTACGGGTGCCCGCGCTGATCACCAGGAAGGGCAGGTCATGCTCGGCGGCGATGTCCGCCACCAGCGCCTGGGTGCCGTCGCCCCCGGCGACGCCGAGCAGGTCGGCGCCGTCGGCGACCGCCTTCCGCGCCAGCGCAGCGACGTCGACTGTGCCGGGCCCCTCCAGCAGCGCGACCTCGGCGCCCAGCGCCTCGGCCTTCTCCTTCAGCCCGAACCTGGCGACCTTCCCGCCGCCCGATCGCGGGTTCATGATCAGGAACGGGTGCCGGGGGCGGGCCGCCCGGGCACCGGGGATCGCCTCGGCCTCGCCGGTGGCGCGCAGGGCGAGTTTCCCGAGCACGCCTGCCAGCAGGACCGCGCCCACCGCTATGAGCGCCACCCAGATCAGGTGATGCCAGGCGAAGAGCACCACCAGTCCGGCCAGCGCGGCGACCACCAGGGTCAGGGCCAGCCAGCGCCGGGCGCCCCGGTTGGACAGGAACCAGTAGGCGCCGGCGATCATGGCGAGCACGCCGAGTGCGGACAGCAGGAAGATCGTGAGGGTTCGCCACCCGGCGGCGACGAGCAGCAGCACCACCGCGCCGATCAGCAGCAGGAACGCGGCGCGCGCAAGCCACCGCCGGCCGGTCAGGTTCATCGCCTGCCCGGCAGGCGCGGACCCGCGGCCACGACGGAGGCCACGGCCTGGCTACCGACCGCGGGCCGCTCGGCCGGGCATGCGCCGCCAGTTGCGGCGGCCGTCATCTGCACTGGCATCCCCCGCTCCTTACCCTGCGCTGCTGGGCAATGGCGACGCTAGGAGCCAGGCTGGGTGCCCGGCATCACCTCGGGCGGGTGAGCCGGTCAGGGGCGCAGAGTCCGTTCGATAGGTACTGCTGGTGACCGGGTGATGGCAATGATCGGGGTGAGGGTCTGCAGGCCGGTGAAGTCATAGCAAGTCCAGTCAGGCCTCGTCGCTCTGCCCAGGTGGGCGTAACCTACCAGTGGAGGTGCTCGCGGTGGTCGTCGAAGTACTCATCGGCCTATTGGTGGTGGTGCTGGCCGTCCTGATGTGGCAGGGACGCCTGCGGCGCAACTGGATAGCCGGGGTCCGGACACCATCCACGATGCGAAACGACGCGGCCTTCAGAGCCGCCAACAAGGCCGCGGCACCCCTGACCGGGGCGGGCGGCGCGGTGTTCGTCATCTGCGGCGTTGTCGGCGCGCTCGTTTCCCAGCACGCCAGGGGCGCCATCGTCCTTGGCGGCGCAGTGGCACTCGCGGTCCTGGCCCTGCTCGGCGCGGCGGCAGGGGTTAGGGCCGCCCGGTCCGTCCCGTGACCAGAAGCCGACCCGCGCGCTGCGCCGGATTCTCAGAACGCGGTGATCTCGTGGTAGCCGTCACCGCGAATCGGCCGCGCTCCGAGAAATAGTTGCGCTTCGCCGCGACAAGGGGACGACCTTCGCCAGCACCAGTCGGGTGGGCGCTGTCGGCAGCGTTAGCGCGGCATCAGCGAGAGCCGGCGCCGCGAGATAGTCGCCACGCGCCGGGCAGCAGCACGGCGGCGACGGCAGCCTTGATCGCGTCGCCAGCCAGGAACGGCGTGAGACCGAGCGCGATCGCCTTAGCTAGCCCGACGTGCAGGTAGGCACCCAGCCAGAGCACTCCGGTGCCGTACATCACGATTTCCCCGGCGATCATGGCCGGAACGGACTTCAGGACGGCCCGGTCGGCCCCGCGCTCGGCCAGGTAACCGCACAGCGCGGAACATAGCACGAACCCGATGATGTAGCCGAAGGAGGCCCCGACGTAGCCGCTGGAGTGCCCAGCGAACCAGGGCAGGCCGGCCAGGCCTGCGACGCCGTACAGCACCATCGCGGCCGCGCCGCGCTTCCAGCCGAGCGCGGTCCCGGCAAGCAGCACACCGAGCGTCTGCCCGGTGATCGGGACCGGCGTGAACGACAGGTGAATCGAGATCTGTGCGAGCACTCCGACGAATCCGGCGGCGCCAACGACCAGCAGCACGTCCCGCACGAGGGTTCCGGGCAGCAGGTCGGCAAGCACGAGGGACTTGTTCCTGGGCAGGGTGATGGTACTCGACATGGGGCCAAGACCTCCTGGAACGGAGAGCGGGCGCCAGCCACGGCAACCCGCCACGACAACGCGTGGCCGACTCTATCAGGCGATCTGTCCGGTGCTCCGGGATGAGTGGGACGCCTGCCTGCGGCGACCGCTGCGACAATATGTGCCGTGGAGATCGCCGACACCCTCGCCTTCCTGCTTGGGACCTGGCAGCTTGAACGCTCGATCGAGGATCACCTAGCCGGGACCCGCCTGTCGTTCAGCGGCCTGGCCAGCCTGACGCCGACCGACTCGGGCGAGGAGACTGGCGACCAAATCACACCGGCGCGGGCGCGGTACGAGGAGTCCGGCGAGCTTGTCATCGGCACCGACTACCGAGGCCAGGCGACGCGGACGCTTGAGTACGCCGGGCTCGGCGAGTCCGGCGTGATGCTCTACTTCGCCACCGGGCTGCCGTTCGTCGATCTGGACCTGCGGGCTGGGAAGTGGCTCGGCATCCACGACTGTGGCGAGGATCGCTACGAGATACGCACCGAGGTTATCGCGGACGACGCGATCCGGGAGCGGTGGCGGGTCAGGGGCCCGCACAAGGACTACGACGCGATCACGCACCTGACCCGCCTCGGCTGAGGGCGCCGCCGCCGCCCCAGGGCGCTCACCGGCCAGGGCGCAGAGTCATCAGGCCGCGCCTGAGTGCTCCTCGTACAGCGACGCGCGGTGCACGCTTAGCGGCATGATCGTGTACGAGGTTCCGCTACCGCCCGAGAACGGCCGCCCGGTCAGGACGGAGCGCCCGCCCTCCCAGCGGAGCGGCGGTTTCCCGCCGCGGGTTCTGCGGTTTTCCACCGCGTTCCTAGCCTCATCGGCTGTCAGGAATACGGTCATCCAGTACGCCATGTCACCTGATGGCCCTGAATGCTCCTCAACTAGGTAGATAGTTTCGGGTGTCACATCCACACTTTTACACCCTCATCGCGGCAAGAACGTGGATTGCTCGCTGCGACTCGCGGTACCGCAGGCACACCAGGGGTCGCCGACCCGCCCGAACCTGACTACTGACGGCCGGTCCCGCTCCCCGCCAAGATCCGGGCGGCCCAGACCGAAGCGGCCCTCCGTACCTGGGAGCTATTAGCGGGTGCCAATCCCGACTGCCACCGAACCGACCGCAGCTAAGACAATCAGCAGTCCGGTGAGGAAGACGGTCAGCGGGGATGGCGGCTTCCTGTGCACGGGTGCTGGTTCCTTCCCTGGCCGCCTCGCGCAGCGGGAGACGGCCAGTGCTCCGATCCGACAATCTCTATATACACACTACGGCAATTGGTTCACTTTGTTAACAGTTGGTACATGCGGAGACACCGAGAGTTCCCATCGGATCGTGGCGGACCGGGACACCGCGGGAAGGGTCCGGCCGGTGCCGTGGCACAGCACCACGAACGAGCGAGGAACGCGCCCGGTCAGCGCCCCGCAGGCAGGCAGGCCGCCGCGATCGCACGTACATGCCGGGCGTCGGTGCCGCAGCAGCCGCCAAGAATGCGGAACCCCGGATGACGCTCTCGCAGCCGCAGGTACTCCCCGGCTAGGGCGGCCGGGCCAGGCCCGGCACCGGCCGCTCCATCGGCCGCTCCATCGGCGGCCGGGTCCTCGTCCGTCCCGGCTGACGCGTTCGCCCGGACGCTGCGCAAGCGGTCGGCCAGCGGGCCCCCAGGCAGCGCGGACCTGAAGTACGCGGGATGGGTGCAGTTGACGCCGTAGTAGACCGGACCATTCCCGGTGGCCGCATCTACTGCCATGATCGCCTCGGCCAGCGACGAACCGTCCGGGACCATCCCATCGGACCGGGAGGTGAACGAGATCGCGACCGGGACCCCCCTGGCCGCGGCGGCCCGCGCGATGCCGACGGCTTCCGCGACCGACGCGAGCGTCATCGCGTGCACGAGGGCCACGCTGGCCGCCGCGAGGGTCTCGATCTGCGGGTCGTGATAGCGCTCGGCCTCGTCCGCGGTCATGCTCGCCGCCGGGTCGTAACCATCGGCGCGCGGCCCGACGCAGCCGCTGATCACGATCGGCCCGGCCGGCGTTCCGGCATATTCCGCGCGCACCCCGGCCACCAGATCAACGGCCGCCTCGTTGACCTGTCGCAGGCCGGCCGGCGAGTAGCCGGTCCTGGCGCCCCAGTCGGCGCTGGCCCGCCAGGTCGGCGTCTCCAGGATCAGCCCGCAACCGAACTCCGCGGCGACGTCGACATGGCGGCGGAAGTAGGCCCGCAGCGACTCCCGCCCGCGCTCGTCGTCGAGCAGCACGAACGCGGCGAACTCCGGCAAGTCGAATCCGCCGCGGGTGATCAGGTCGGTCTCGATGCCCGAGTCGGTCAGGAACAGGCTCGCGCCCAGTTGCGGCAGCCCATCTTGCGGCAGCACCTTGCGGATCATGTTCGGCCACCTCCTGCGAGGAACCCTAGGCGATGCCGGACACCCGGTTCGCGCGGCCACTGCCGGCAACCGCACCGCCGTGGCGGCGGGCATACGGGACGATTGCCGGGTGATCACGTTTCTCATCCGCGTGCTCGGAAGCGGTCACCGCAAGCACATCACCGTGCTGCTCGCCGCCGCCGTCGCCTGTCTCCTGGCCGGCGCCGCCGCCTTCGCCGCGACGCAGGGCATCCCGTTCACGACGGGCCTGTACTGGACGATCACGACGGCGACCACCGTCGGCTACGGCGACGTTACGCCGCACAACCCGGCCGGGCGGCTCGTGGCAGCCCTGGTCATGCTCACCACCATTCCCCTGCTCGCCTCGGTGTTCGCCCTGCTCACGGGGGCAGCCGCGGCGGCCGGCATCAGGAGGATCCTCGCGATGACACACCATTTCCCCGATGGCCCGTACCGGGTCGTCTTCGGCATGGACCACTCCGTGCCGTCGATCATCGACGAGCTCATCGCGGCCGGCGAGCGGGTCGTGCTGGTCGCCGACACCGATCCGGGGTCCATCAACGGTGCGGTGCACCTGATCGTTGGCGACCCGACCAATCCGTCGGTCATCGCATCCGCGCACCCGGAGGGCGCCACTCAGGCGCTGATCACCGGGTCAGGCGACGGGGACGTCCTGGTCACCGCGGTCCTGCTGCGCAAGCGGGCGCCGGGACTCCCGGTCGTCGCCCTGGTCTCGTCCCCCTCGGTGCGCGAGGCGCTGCACGAACTCGGGGTCGAACGCGCGATCTCAGCCAGCCAGCTCATCGCGCACACGCTGGCCAAGAGCCTGGAAGCGCCGCACGCCGCGGACATGCTGGCCCAGCTTGTCGATTCCAACCAGCACACCCTGACCGAGGTCGGCGCGGACTCCGCCGCCGTCGGGCGGCCGCTCAGCGCGATCCGGGACGAACGGGCCGGCCTGGTGCTCGGACTCATCCACGACGGCGCGTTCAGCCTGGGCATCGGCGAAGACCCGGTCGTCGCGGCCGGGGACTCGCTGCTGCTCGCCGAGCCGCGCCCGCGCTGAACATATCCGGGCCGCCGCAGTTCCGCGCCGATCGGCAGCCGGAGCCGGTTATCGGTTGACGATGTATCGGATTCCGTTCTATCGTGAACCGATGCAACATGACAGGAGAGGCACCGCGAGCCGGTCAGCGGAGCCCGCTGGCCCGGACCCGGGGCTCGAGACACTCGGCCGCTCGTCCGGCCCGGCCAGCCTGATCCTGGCCAGCCTGGCCGACGGGCCCAAGCACGGTTACGCGCTGACCAGGGACATCGAGTCCTTCGCCGCCGTCCGGCTAGCGCCCGGAACCCTGTACGAGGCGCTCAGCCGCCTCGAAGCCGCCGGCCTGATCGCGGCTGTCGAGAGCCA
>JAJYTW010000006.1:23593-46155 GCA_021792855.1 Actinomycetes bacterium | reverse complement strand
GATCCGGTTTCGGGTGGCCGCGGTCTTCACCCTCGCGCTCGCGCTGGCGTTCGCCCTGGGCAGCTGGATCTTCCTGAGCCAGCTCCGGACCCAGCTGCTGCGGACCACCGACGCGAACCTGCGGGCCACCCTCGCCGGCGCTGGGCAATACCTGCCGTCCGGCCGCCGCACCCCGCCGCCGGCGATCCGGCCGGGCAACCCCGGCTCGGGGGAGACCGTGGTCCAGGTCATCGACCCGGCCGGCCAGGTGCGGGGGGCCAGCCAGGACGCGCCGACCGTTCCGATGCTGACGGCCGCCGAACTGGCCAGGGCGCGATCGGGACCGGTCGCGCTGAACGCGACCGTGGACGAGGAGCAGTTGCGGGTCTATGCGGCGCCGATGACCGCGCCGCAGGGATGGGTCGCGGTGGCGGGCGTATCGGTCGACACGGTCAGCCAGACCCTGAGCACCGAGACGACCGCATTGATCATCGGCAGCACGGTATTCGTGGTGCTTGGCGGGCTCGGCGCCTACTGGCTTGCCGCCGCCGCCCTGTCGCCGGTCGAGCGGATGCGGCGGGAGGTCGCCGCGCTGTCCGAGCGGGACGCCCAGGTTCAGCTTCGGGTGCCGCGCACCAGGGACGAGCTGGCCAGGCTGGCGGGAACGATGAACGACCTGCTGGCCAGGCTGCACGGCGCGCTGGCCAGGCAGCGCGGGTTCGTCGCCGACGCCAGCCACGAACTGCGCACGCCGCTCGCCGTGCTTGGCGCCGAGCTTGAGCTCGCATCCCGGCCCGGGCGCAGCCGCGAGGATCTGGCCCAGGCCGTGGCCGGCGCGGGGGACGAGGTCGCCAGGCTCACCAGGATCACCAACGACCTGCTCGTGCTCGCCCGCAGCGACGAGGGCAGGCTGCCGGTCCGGCCGCAGCGCACGCCGGTCCGGTCGCTGCTTGATCGCAGCGCCGAGGCGGCGGCGCCGCGGGCCCGCGGCGCCGGGGCCGGCTGCGTCGTGCGGGCGCCGGACGACCTGCTCGCGCGGCTTGATCCGGACCGGATCCGCCAGGCGGTGGACAACCTGATCGACAACGCGCTGCGGTTCGCCCCGGCCGGCTCGACCGTGACGGTGTCCGCCCGCGCGGCCGGGCCGGATCTGGTGATCGAGGTCACCGATGCCGGACCGGGCTTCCCCGCCGAATTCCTGCCGCATGCGTTCGAGCGGTTCCGGCGGCCGGACACCGGCCGGGCCAGGTCGGAAGGCGGAGCCGGGCTGGGGCTCGCGATCGTGGCGGCGATCGCGGTCGCGCATGGCGGGACGGTGGCGGCCCGCAACGCCGGCGACGGTGGCGCGGTGGTAACGATCGTCCTGCCGGGCGCGGTCGACGCCGGAGCCAGCACTAGCATCTGACCGGTCACTTCGCGCCGGACGGAACCACGGTCGCAGGGAGGAACGTCGCGATGCTCGCCGTCAGCTGGGACACCGTGCGGCTGTTCCTGCACGTGCTGGCGGCCACGATCTGGGTCGGCGGGCAGCTCACCCTGGCCGCGCTGGTCCCGGTGCTCCGCCGTCAGGGCCCGGACGCCCCGAGGGTCGCGGCGCGCAGGTTCAACCTGGTCGCCTGGCCGGCCTACGGCGTGCTGATCGCCACCGGGATCTGGAACATCATCGCGGTGTCCCCGATGAGCCCGGCCTACCAGCGGACGCTGACGGTCAAGCTGATCGTGGTCGCCGCCTCGGGGATCAGCGCGTTCCTGCACGCCAGGTCCAAGACCACGGTCGGCCTCGCGGTCTGGGGGGCGCTGACCGGCCTGACCGCGCTGTCCGCGCTGTTCCTCGGCATCGTGCTGGCCGGCTAGTACTCCAGTCGTAGATCGTGACCTGACGCGGCGTCATCTACGTTGCCCGGCGGATGCTCCGTTTGGATCGACTTGACTACGGGGTGCGCCTTTCTGCGGCGTCGAACGCGGGCGCGAGCGGGGCCAGCGCCGCGCGGAGCTGGTCGGACAGCGAGCCGGAGGGCACGACCAGCCCTGCGGCGCCGAAGCTTCCGGTGGCCCCTGCGGTCCCGGCCGGCCGGAGCCAGCCCTCCAACGCGATGCGCACCGCCGCAGCCACGCTTGCCGCGAGGACGCGGGCGGTTTGCGCTCCGGTGTCGCCGAGGCGTTGGGCGATGACCGCCGTGAGAGGGGGTTCGATTTCGGCGGTGGTGTCGAGGAACGCGTCGCGCAGCGCGGTCCGGGAGGTGATCAGCAGCAGCACCTCGGAGTCACGCTCGCTGGTGTTCGTGTACTGCTGGATCACCGCCTCGGTGATGGCTTCGGCCAGGCGCACCCCTGCGGGCCGGGCCGCGATCGCCGCCGCAATCCGCGCCTCCCGGTCCGCGGTGACGGCAGCGACGATCGCCTGTTCGCGGCTGGCGAAGTAGTTGTTGTAAGTGCGCGGCGAGACCCCTGCCGCCTCGGCGATGTCCTCGACCCGTACCTGGTCCGGTCCGCGCTCCACGGCCAGACGCAGGGCCGCCTCACGCAGCGCCTCGCGCGTCGCCTGCTTCTTCTGCTCCCGCAGGCCTGGTGGTGTCGTCACGGTGTCACTCTCCCATGCAGGATGCGTACGCGCAAATTTGCGTACACGCACTTTTCCTGTCAGTCTCGACCCGCCGAGACCGACGGAGAGGACAGCGACATGCGAGCACGAGGGATGACCTACGACACCGGATTCATAGTGGACGGCCGGATATCCCGCGAGCGCTTCGAGGCTGCGGTGGTCCGGCGCGAACTCGCCATCATCCGCGACGACCTGCACTGCAACGCAGTCCAGATCATCGGCGGCGACCCAGACCGGCTGGAGCTGGCCGCCGGCGCCGCCGCCGAGCTCGGTCTGGAGGTGTGGTTCTCGCCCTATCCGCTGGAGCTGGACCCGGAGCAGATCCTCGCGCTGCTGTGCGACTGCGCCGACCGGGCGGAACGGCTCCGGCAGGAGGGGGCCTCGGTCGTGTTCGTCGCCGGGGTGGAGTTGAGCGTGATGAATCGCGGGTTCCTGCCCGGCAAAAGTCCCGAGGAGCGGGTCGAGCAGCTGATGAGCCGACCCGAGCGGCGGGCCGAGGCGATACGCGAGCTCGGCGCGCACATCAACGCGTTCCTCCGCGACGCCGCGGCCACGGTCCGCGAACGCTTCCACGGCCGGCTCACCTACGCATCCATCCAGTTCGAGCAGGTCGACTGGGCTCCCTTCGACTTCGTGACCTTCGAGCTGATCCGCTCCGCCGAGGTCGCCGACCGATTCCGGGACGCGGTACGCACCCTGGCCCAGGGCACGAAGCCGCTCGCCATCACCGGCTTCGGCACCGCGGCCTACCGAGGCGCGGGCGGCCGGGGCGGCCGGGTGCTGGAGGTCGTCGAGTACGACCCGGAGACCAAGGCCCCGCTACGGCTGAACGGCATATACGAGCGTGACGAGGCCGGCCAGGCCGCGTACCTAAGCGAACTGCTGGAGATCTTCGAGACCGAGGGCGTGGACAGCGCGTTTGTCTTCCTGTTCGCCTTGCCTGGCTACCCGCACCGCCCCGACGCCGACCCCCGTGACGACCTTGACCGGGCCGGCCTGGGCATCGTCAAACTCCTCGAAGGGCGCCGGGGGCAGACCTACCCCGACATGGAGTGGGAACCCAAGGCCGCCTTCGCGGCAGTGGCGCAGCGGTATCGGAGGTGACAGGCGCCGCGCACGGTGACCACGACGCCGGAGCCGCACCACGCAGCGCTGTAGATGCCGTGGGAATGCAGGCGATATTCGCTGAGCTCGCGGTGAACCTGGCGCCGGTCTACCGGCGCCATGAGCTGCGCGAGCGCGCGTCGTGGGACGAGGACGCGGCTCGGGATGCTGTGCGCTCCTTCCTCGTGCGTCACCTCGGCGCCGACGGCAGGTCGCACTCGGATCATCCTGACCCGGGTCCGCAAGCTGGCCAGGGGACTGTGACCATCTTTGGAGTGCGTGGCGGACCGTTGTCCAGTCGACCGCCGGGGCAGCATCGCGAGTATTGACGTGTTCTGGGTCCGGTCCGCGTGCCGATGCGGCCGGGGCCGGTCCGGCGCTCAGATCTGCTCGGGCACCATCTCGATCGCGCCGCACGGGCACTCGGCCGCGCAGATCCCGCAGCCCTTGCAGTAGTCCAGGTCGACCTGGTACCGCTGGCCGGGCCCCAGCTTGATCACCGCGTTGTCCGGGCAGACCCCGAAGCAGTTGTCGCACTCGAAGCAGTTCCCGCAGGACAGGCAGCGCCGGGCCTCGAACAGCGCGTTGGACTCGTCCAGGCCGCCGACCACCTCGTCGAAGGTGCTGATCCGGCGGGCCACGTCCAGTTCGGGCCGGACTGTCGCCGGGGCGTCGGAGTAGTACCAGGTGTTCAGCCGGTCGAACGCGGCCAGCGCAGCCTGGGCCGGCGGCCGCCAGGGCTCGCCGCGCAGCCACGCGTCGATCGCCCGGGCCGCCCGCTTGCCGTGCCCGACGCCGGTGGTCACGGTCCGGTCCCCGGCCACCATGTCGCCGCCGGCGAAAATCCCTGGCTCGCCGGTCATCTGATCGGCGCCGACCTGGACCACCCCGTCGTCGACCGCGATGGCGGGGTCGCCGCCGACCAGCGACAGGTCGGTCTCCTGGCCGAGCGCGAGCACCACGGCGTCCGCGTCCAGCGTGGTGAATTCGCCGGTCGGCTGCGGGAAGCCGGTCTCGTCGAGTTCCATCTTCTCGATCACGAGCGCGCCGGACTCGGCCCGGGCGATGGTGGACAGCCACATCATCCGGACGCCCTCGGCCGCCGCCTCGTCCACCTCGATGGCGTGCGCGGGCATCTGGCCCCGGGTGCGCCGGTACACGATCACCGCGTCGGTCGCGCCGAGGCGGCGCGCGGTCCTGGCCGCGTCGATCGCGGTGTCACCGCCGCCGTAGATGGCGACCCGCCGGCCGAGCAGTGGCGGCGCCTGGTCGGCGGCGGCGTGCAGGTAGGACACCGCGTCCAGGATCTTCGCCGAGTCGCCGGCCGGGATGTAGGCCCGCTTGCCGACCTGGGCGCCGACCGCGAGGAACGCGGCGTCGAACCCGCCGTCGGCCAGTGCCGCGCGGACGTCGGTCACGGTGACCCCGGATTCCAGCGTGATGCCGAGCGACAGGATCCGGCCGATCTCGGCATCGATCACCGTCCGTGGCAGCCGGTAGGCCGGAATGCCGTAGCGCATCATCCCGCCTGGCTCGGGGCCGGCGTCGCGGATCGTCACCGTGTGGCCGGCCAGTGCCAGGTGATAGGCGGCGGCGAGGCCGGCCGGCCCGGCGCCGACCACCAGCACATGCTTTCCGGTGGCCGCGGCGGCAGCCGGCATCGCCCAGTCGCGGGCGATCGCCTCGTCGCCGAGGAACCGCTCCACCGAGTTGATCCCGACCGCCGTGTCCACCTCGCCCCGGTTGCAGGCGGCCTCGCACGGCCGGAAGCAGACCCGGCCCATGATCGCCGGCAGCGGGTTGTCGGCCATGATCTGCCGCCAGGCGGCCTCGTAGCCGCCGTCCTCGGCGCGGTAGAGCCACTGCTGAATGCTCTCCCCGGCCGGGCAGGCGTTGCTGCACGGCGGCAGCAGGTCGACATAGACCGGCCGCTCGGTGCGCCATGAACCGGTCTTGTTCGCCAGGCTCGAGCCAACGTCCAGGGTGATCGCGAACGGCTTGTCCATCACCGGCCTGCCTCGTCGTCGTTGCGGGACCTGGGCTGCGGCATGCCATCCGGCAGACTCGGCGGAACCCCGTCCAGCAGCCCGAACCTGGCGATGTTCCGATCCGCCCTGGCCTGCAGGCGCGCGATGGTCCGCTCGCCGTCCGGCGAGGTGAACAGGTGCGCGTACCTGGACTGCAGCCGCAGGTAGTCCTCGACCGGCGCGCGCTTCCTGATCTTCGAGACGCTGACCACCTGGCCATCCTCGGCCTCGAAGACCGGGAACAGCCCGGTCTGCTCGGCCAGCCTGGCGATCTTGATCGTGTCGCACGAGGCGCTGCCCCAGCCCAGCGGGCACGGGACGAGCACGTGCAGGTAGCGGGCGCCGCGGAACTCCATCGCCCGGCGCACCTTGTATTCCAGGTCACGCAGGCCCGCCACGGTGGCCGTGGCTACGTAGGGGATCTCGTGCGCCATCGCGATCAGCGGGGCGCTCTTGCCCTGCCCGAACCGGTTGCCTGGCTCGGGGCCGACGGCCGGCGTCGTCGTGGTCCTGGCGGCCGGCGGGGTCGCGCCGGAGCGCTGCACGCCGGTGTTCATGTACGCCTCGTTGTCGTAGCAGATGTACAGCACGTCGTCATTGCGCTCGAACATCCCGGACAGGCAGGCGAAGCCGATGTCCACGGTGCCGCCGTCGCCGCCCTGGCCGATCACCCGGACGTCGGAACGGCCCTTGACCCGCATCGCCGCGGCGACCCCGGTGGCCACCGCCGGCGCGTTACCGAACAGCGAGTGAATCCACGGGATCTGCCAGGAACTCTCCGGGTACGGGGTGGAGAACACCTCCAGGCACCCGGTCGCGTTGACCGCGATCACCTGGCCGCCCGCCGCCCGCATCGCGGCGTCCAGCGCGTACCGGGCGCCAAGTGCCTCCCCGCAGCCCTGGCAGGCCCGGTGACCTGAGTTGATCGAGTTGGCCCGGTCGGTGTCGGACTGCACCGACCGCTGGTCCGGGTCGAGCAGCCGGTTCCCGACCGCGAAGCTGCCGGTTTGGTAGAACTTGATCTGCTGAAGCGCCATCGCCCGCCCCTATCGGATCCGCGCCGCGATCGCGCCGAGGTCGCGCAGCATGTTCTCGGCGGCCGGCCCGGACCGGTGCCGCTCGGCGACCCTGGCAAGCTCCCGCTCGACCAGATCGCCGTCCAGGTCCAGGAAGGTCAGCGGCCCGAGGCTGCCGTCCGCGGCCGCACGGAACACGGTCCGCAGTGACGCCCGGGTGATGGCCCGCCCGCCCAGGCCGGCCACCACGGTGTGCGGGGCCGGCCCGCCGGGGATGGCCGCCCGCACGTCGCCGGTGACGATGCCGCCCATGCCGACCGCGAACGCCCGCTCGACCACCACCACCCGGCTCGCCCCGGCCAGCGCCGCCCCGACCTGCTCCAGCGGGAACGGCCGGAACGAGATGATCGCCAGCGCGCCGATCCGCAGGCCATCCTCGCGAAGTTCGTCCACCGTGTCCTTGATCGTGCCGATCACCGAGCCGAGCGCGACCACCACCAGGTCGGCGTCGTCGATCCGGTAACCGCTGACCAGGCCGCCGCTGGCCCGGCCGAACGCGGCCGCGAACTCCCGCGCCACGGCCGGGATCAGCGCCAGCGCCTGCCCCTGGCGGACATGGGCGAGGTAGCGGACCTCGGTGAACGCCTCCGGGCCGACCATCGCCCCGATCGACACCGGGTCGGCCGGGTCGAGCACCTGCCGGGGCTCGAACGGCGGCAGGAACGCGTCGACCTGCCGCGCCGACGGCACCTCGAGTCGCTCGTGCGCGTGGGTCAGCACGAAGCCGTCCATGCAGACCATGACCGGCAGGGACACCTGCTCGGCGATCCTGAACGCCTGCACGTGCAGGTCGATCGCCTCCTGGTTGGTCTGCGCGTAGAGCTGAATCCAGCCGCTGTCGCGCTGCGACATCGAGTCGCTCTGGTCGTTCCAGATGTTGATCGGGGCGCCGATCGCGCGGTTCGCCACCGTCATCACGATCGGCAGGCCGAGCCCGGAGGCGTTGTAGATCGGCTCGGTCATGTACAGCAGGCCCTGGCTGGCGGTCGCGGTGTAGGCCCGGGCGCCGGCCGCCGAGGCGCCGATCGCCGCCGACATCGAGGCGTACTCGGACTCGGTGTTGACGTACTCGCACGGCGTCAGGTCACCGGTTCTGACCAGCCTGGACAGGGCCTCCACGATGTGCGTCTGGGGCGAGATCGGGTAGGCGCAGATCACCTCGGGCCGGCACCGGGCGACCGCGCGGGCCACCGCCGCCGAGCCCTCGATCTGGCTGACCTCGCCGTCTCCGTCCGACTGGTCGGCCGCCCGGGCCGGCCTGGCTTCCGGAGATGGCGGCTCGATCCCGAGGCCGGCCAGTTCGGTCCGCACGTAGCCGTAGGCGGCGCGGGCTGCCGCGGCGTTGCCGCTGGCGACCCTGGGCTGGGCGGCGAACCGGGTCTCGACCGCGGTGATCACCGACTCCAGGGACACGATCCCGGTCAGCGCGGCGAGGCCGCCGAGCAGCACGGCGCTCGGCACCGGCCGGCCCAGGTGCTGCACGGCCAGGTCGGTGGCCGGGACGGTGAGCGCCGCACCCGGCGGCAGGTCACGGGTGAAGTCGCCGATGTTCAGCTCATCGATGCCGTGGGCCGAGTTGATCAGCAGCCGGCAGCGCTCGCTCGCGCCCTCGAACACGTTCACCTGGTTGAGCAGCGTCGGATCCTGGACGATCAGCACGTCCGGCGCGACCACCGGCTCCCTGGTCCGGATCGGTCGGTCATCGATCCGGCAGAACGACATCACCGGCGCGCCGGTGCGCTCGGAGCCGAAGCTCGGGAACGCCTGGGCGTACCGTCCCTCGATGAACGCCGCGGCCGACAGCAACTCGGCCGCCGTGACCGTGCCCTGACCACCGCGGCCGTGGAATCGGATTTCCAGCATGATGGCCCGTGCCGGTCAGGACTCGGCCGGCGTCGCGTGCACGACCACCACCGGGCAGTGCGCGTGATGCACGCACCGGCTGCTGACCGAGCCGATCAGCGCGTCGGTGAAGCCGCCGTGCCCGCGGTTGCCGACCACCAGCAGGTCGGCGTCCTTGGCCGAGTCGAGCAGCGCCTGGGCCGCGTTGCCTTCCAGTACGACCTGGCGGACGTGTACCTGGTCCGGGATCTCGACCGCGTCGATCGCCTCGGCGAGCGCCTGCGCGGCCAGCGCGGCGTAGTCGATGTCGTCCATGCCGGCCGCCGGTGCCCAGCCGAGTCCGCCGATGGCGACCGGATACTGCCACGCCATCACCGCGTCCAGGGTGCCGCCGGTGACCTCGGCCTGCCGGATGGCCCAGCGCAGCGCGTCAAGCGACGGTGCCGAGCCGTCCACTCCAACCACGATCCTGGGGATCTGCGTGCGTGGTGCGGACATGATCTGCTCCTTGGCGAAGAGGCAGCGCGCGATGATATCGCGCCGCTGTTATCCCCAGCTTCGCGCTCGGGCAGTCCCGCCGGGCAGTGCCGTTGCGCCCCCCCGGAGGGGACCTTCGGTCAGTGCGGCCCGGCCCGGCCCGGCCCGGGTCCGGACCGGTCAGCGCAGCCGGCGCAGAAACGGGTCAGTCGGCTCGGCGGGCACCAGCCGGATCCTCGCGTCCACCCCGAACACGCCGTTGCTGCTCGCGATCACCGGGTTCAGGTCAAGCTCGGCTACCTCGCCGATCTCGTCCGCCAGCCGGGACACCCGGAGCAGCAGGTCGGCCAGCGCCGCGACGTCGACCGGCGGCGTGCCGCGGTGACCGTACAGCAGCGGGGCGGCCCGGATGCCGTGGAGCATCTGCTCGACGTCCAGATCGGTCAGCGGAGTCAGCCGCGCGACATGGTCACCGAGCACGTCGGTCGCCACGCCGCCGAGGCCGAAGACCACCAGCGGGCCGAACACCGGCTCGTGCACCACGCCGATCAGCACCTCGACGCCGTCGGTGATCATCGGCTGGACCAGCACCCGGCGCAGGTCGGCGCCGAACCGGGCGCCAAGCTGGTCATAGCCGCGCCGGACATCCGGCTCCGAGCGCAGGTCGAGCAGCACCGCGCCGGCGTCACTCTTGTGCACCAGGCCGGGCACATCCGCCTTCAGCACGACCGGCCCGGCTAGCGCGGCGGCCGCCTGCGCGGCCTCGTCCGCGCTGGCCGCCGTCCTGGTGCGCACCAGGTCGATGCCGTAGCAGGCGAGCAGCCTGGTCACCAGGTCCGGCGGCAGCCAGCCACCGAGGTGGCTGGTGGCCAGGAACTTCGCCACCAGATCCCGGGCGTCGTCCTGGTTGATCCCGTCGAGGTCGGGCACTTGCCCGGTGCTGCCCGCTCGCCAGGCGCCGTAGCGCACCGCGTGCCCGAGCGCCTGGGCCGCGCTCTCCGGGTAGACGTAGGCCGGGATCGGCTGTTCGGCGGGCCCGCCGCCGTGCGGGCCGCTGACCTGCGGGCCGCCGGGCCGATCGGCGCCGTGCGTGTCCTGGTCCAGGTGCACCCGGTGCGGCCGGCGCAGCAGTCGCACCGACTCCTGCTGGTCAAGCATCACCGCGACCAGTGGCTTGTCGATCGTCGCGCTCACGATGGCCGGAGTCAGGTCGCCAAGCGCGGTCGGCACGGTGAGTGCTATGACGGCGTCCACCGACTCGTCCTTGGCCACCGCCTCGATGCAGGCGCGGAACATCCGCTGCCCGGCGGTCGCGGTGGTGTCCACCGGGCCGGCCACCGCCGACCCGCCGGGCAGCAGGCGGCGCAGCCGGTCCTGGGTCGCCGGGGACAGCGAGGCAACCCTGAGGTCGTTGTCGCCGCAGGCGTCGGCCGCCAGGACGCCGGCGCCGCCCGCGTTGGAGACGATGCCGATCCGGTCGCCGGCCGGCAGCGGCTGGCAGGCGAGCAGCGCCGCGGCGTCGATGAGTTCGCCCAGACTGGTCGTGGCGATCACGCCGGCCTGCTCGAACAGGGCCTCCTGAGTGACCAGCGGGGTGGCGGCGGCCGCGGTGTGCGACGCGGCGGCGCGCTGGCCGGCCGCGGAGCGGCCGCCGATGACGGTGAGCACCGGGATCTGACGGCCGACCCGGCGGGCGGTCTGCGCGAACCGGCGCGGGCTGCCGAAGGACTCGACGTACAGCACGGCGAGCCTGGTGACCGAGTCCTGCTCCCACCACATCAGCATGTCGTTGCTCGAGACGTCGTACTTGTCGCCGACCGAGGCGAACGACGAGACGCCGATCCCCAGCCTGGCCAGATGCTCGAGCACGGCGATCCCGATGCCGCCGGACTGGACCACCAGGCCGGCGGTGCCGGTGGGCACCTCGGCCCCGCCGAACGTGGCGTTCAGCCCGAGCGCGGGGATCGCGATCCCGAAGCAGTTCGGTCCGACCAGGCGCATGCCGTGGCGGCGGCAGGTCGCCAGCAGCCGCGAGCCCACCTCGGGCTCGATTCCCGAGGTGACCACGACCAGGGCCCGGGCGCCGCGGCGGCCGCAGTCCTCGGCAACGGCGGTGATGGCAGCCGCGGGCACGGCGAGCACCACCACGTCCGGTGGCTCGGGCAGGTCGGCGACCGAGGGCACGGACGGGACGCCCACGACGCTCTTGGCGTGCGGATTGACCGCGTAGATCCGCCCGCCGAAGCCGCCGGAGACGATGTTGCGCAAGATGGCGTGGCCGACCCGGCCCGGCTTGCGGCTGGCGCCGACGACGGCTACCGACTCCGGCGCCATCAGGTAGCGCAGGCTCGCGACGTCGGCCCGGCGCTCGCGCCGCGCCACCGAATCCAGATAGCCCCGCAGATGCGCGTCGGCCTCGTCGGCGGGCAGCGGGAACGTGGTTTCCACCACGCCGTCGGCCATGTGCCGCTTTGCCGCGAGGCCGGCATTGGCGAACACCCGGAGCATGCCCACGTTGTCGGCCAGGGTCTCGGCGGTGAACGCGCGCAGGCCGCGGAGTCGGGCGATCGAGACCAGGTGGTCAAGCAGCAGGGTGGCCACACCGCGGCCGTGCATGTGGTCGGTCACCGCGAACGCGATCTCGGCCACGCCCGGCTTGCCGGTGGGCTCATAGCTCGCCACCCCGACTAGCTGGTCGCCCAGCCACGCCAGCAGGGCGCAGTGATCCTGGCTCGGCGGCCGGGACACCCGCTTGGCCTCGCGGTCGGCTGCCAGCGGGCTGATGCTGAAGAACCTGAGGTAGGCGTTGGACGGGGACATCTGGGCGTGCATCTGCCGCACCGCGTCCTCGTCGGCGGGCACGGCGGGCCGGATCAGCACCGTGGTGCCGTCGGTGAGCAGCGCGTACACGCCCTCACCCGGGCTGGCGCCAGCCGCGACGTCAGGCTGGGCGGTCATGAGGCGCTATCCGAGCGGACCCGGTCGGCCGGAACGATCGTGGCGTACTGATCGGGGAACACCATCGCGATATGCCCGTCCGATAGCCATTTGATGACATACGGCGGAGATCCGTCCGGGTTGGGGACGTCGATCACGACGCCGGTCCGGTTCGGGTCACCGGCCACGACCAGTCGGTCCCCCACCTGAGCGCGCATGCTGGCCCGGTTCACTGGCGCCCTCCCTCCACTGCGCTGGCTGCAAGGATGCACCGCTTGCTCGGGCCTGGAGCACGGCCCAGCGCCCTGACCGCGGGGGACGTAAGGCACCGCCGCGGTACGGGCCTTTAGCCCCTAACCTAGCCGCGGACCGCGAGTCACAGTGGGAAGTGATCGCGCCGGACCCGCATCGGCACGGTACCGGCGCCGTCGCGATGGCGAAGCGTGCGGCGGAGGAGGTCACGCAGATGAGCACTGACCGGCGGATGGAGCAACTGACCCGGACGCAGGCGCTCGCGCTGCTGGCCAGCGTCCCGATGGGGCGACTGGTCTTCACCCACCAGGCGTTGCCCGCGATACGCCCGGTCAACCACCTGCTGGAAGGCGAGACGATCGTGGTCCGGGCCACCGCGGGCGCCGCCATCACCAGCGCGGCGGGCCGGGACGGCGTGGTGGTCGCCTACGAGGCTGATGCCATCGACCCGGTTCGCCAGGTCGGCTGGAGCGTGATCGTCGTGGGCACCGCCAGGCGACTGACCGATGAGCCTGCCGTGGACCGGTACCGGGAGCGACTGCGGCCGTGGTTGTCCGGGCCGATCGACGACGTGATCACGATCAACGCCGACATGGTGACCGGCTACCGGATGGTGGCCGACGATCTGGTGGCCGGTGATCCAGCGGCCGTGGCCGCGCGCTAGCCGGGCGGAACGCCCCGCCGGCGCGGTGCCCATCGACGCTCCGGGCGCGGACCTAGGACCCTGAGCAGGGGCGGGCGGTCGGCCTAGCGTGAAGCTGAACGGAGATGACTCCGGGCGCCCGCGGCGACATGGTCTCGGGGGCGAATCGGCAGCGGGAACGCGCGTCGGGGTCACCGAGGACCTGGGAGGGGATTCGCCATGACTAAGACAATCGTGCTAGCCGTAGACACCACCAGCCACGTCGCGTCGGCCGCCGAGGTGACCGCCGACCTGGCCGCCCGGGCGGGCGACCGGGTCATCGTGCTGCATGTGCACGAGTTCGCCGTCGGCCGGTTCGGACGGATTCAGGTGGATTGCATCGAGAACGAGGGCGAGCGCGTGGCCGACGAGATCGTCCGGCGACTGCGGGACGCCGGGGTGACCGCGACCACTGAGATTCGCAAGACGCCGGTCGGGCACATCGCCAGGACGATCATGGCGACAGCGGATGAGGTGGGCGCCTGGATGATCATCCTGGGCTCGACCACCGCCCACGACGTGCCCAGGCTGCCGTTCGGCAGCACCTCGCTGCGGCTGCTGCACATGTCCGACAAGCCGGTGCTGATCGTGCCGAGGAGCCAGGAAGCGCCGTCCGTTCCCGAGCCGGCCGCGGCCACCGCGTCTAGCTGAGCTGTGCCCGCCGTGGCCCGGGCCGGCGCCCGGCCCGGGCCACGGCGGTACCGGAACGTGAAGTTGTCAGGTAAGGATTGCCTGACTCAGGCCGGTTCGGCTGGCAGGATCGCTGGTATGGCTACCCATGTCGCCTTGCTGCGGGCGGTGAACGTCGGCGGTCGCAAGATCGCGATGGCCGACCTGCGGGAGGTGGTTCGCGCGCTCGGCCACACCGATGTGCGGACCTACATCCAGTCCGGCAATGTGGTCTTCTCCTCGGCCCGGGACGACACCGTGCGGGTCGGTGCGGAACTCGAGGCCGCGGTGAGCGGCCTGCTCGGCGCGCAGGTGCCGGTGGTCGTGTTGTCCAGGGACGACCTGGCCGCGGCCATCGACGGCAACCCCTACCCGGCCGAACCTGACCCGCGCCGGGTGCACGGCGTGTTCCTGCCGGCCGATCCCGCTCCGGACGCCGCCGGATACGTTCGCGAGGCGGTGGCCACGGTGACGGCACAGGGCAGCGGAGACACCGCGACGCTCCGCGGCCGCGTGCTCTACTTGCACACCCCGGCAGGATTCGGGGACAGCCTGCTGGCTCGCAGCCTGCTGAGCCGGCGCAGCAGTCCGGTCGCCGCGGGAACCGCACGGAACTGGGTGACGATCACCAGGCTGCTGGCGCTCTGCCAGGACGCCGCCGCCGGGTCCTGAGCCGCGGGCGGCAAGTCGGCTCAGGATAGCGGAGTGACCTCCCAGTCCCACCGGGACGGCACCGGGACCAGGCGGCGCACCGCGCGCCCGGCCATCGCGAAGGCGAACCTGCTCGCCGGGAAAAGCTGCTGGTAGCAGCCGAACGGTACGCCCGCGGCGTCCGCGCTCAGGCCGCGGACCCGGATCGCCGGGCTCCGGGGCGGCAGACCGAGCAGTTCGAGTTCCTCCCCGGTCGGGCTGGCAAGCTGCACGCACTGCTCCGCGTACTGGTCGACGAGGCTGTACTCGGTGGCGAGCAGTTCGTGCAGTGGCGCGTCATGCCGGTCGACCAGGCGGTCGAGACCGGCGGCCAGCGCCACCGGGATGACGGCCGAACTGAGTACCGCGGGCTCGTCGTCGTACAACCAGACCCGGCGAAACCGCCAGACCAGGCTGTCCCCGCTGACTCCGAGCGCGTGGCACAACTGATCCGACGGATGGCCCTGCTGCAGGCTGACGATCCTGGACCGGCGCCGGGCGGCCGAGATGCCGCTGGTGGCCAGGACCCCGAGCAGGCTGTCCGCACGGGCGGGATCCGGCGGTGAAGGCTGCCGGGCCACGAAAGTCCCCAGCCCCTGGTGCCTGCGGACCCGCCCGGCCCGCTCAAGCTCGTCGAGTGCGCGCCGCACCGTGATCAGGCTGACCCCGGCCCGCTCGGCCAGTTCGGTGTAGCTCGGCAGCAGGTCACCGGGCTGCAGGCCGCGATCGGCGATGATCTGCTCGACGAACTGCACCACCCGCTCGTACAGGAGCACCCGGCCCGGCCGCTGCTGACCGGTCACGGCACCCCGGTGCGAGTGTCGCGGTTCCGGCGGGCCGGGAAGCTCTCCGCCGAGTTCAAGCACCATCATCCCACCTCGCATTGCCATTGCCCGGCAGCCGGAATAGCCTCGCTAACGTCTGTGCTAAAGGGCCGAAAAATTAGCGGCCAAGTCGCTCAAGAATGCGTGATCAACAGTCTTCATGACATGATGATGAGCAACTTTTCCCTGTTCGGCGCGGAGATATCGGTTACCGGGTCCGGACCTCGCCAGGGCCATTCCGGGTCCTCTGAACAGGCGAAACGGCAGCGGGCCTGATCCGCGCCGCTCCCGGGTAGGTACGTCGGATGAGGAGCGAAGCGCGCTGGCAGGCCGGCCGGATCAGGCCGATGCTCGCGGTGCCCGGTGACCTCCCCGCCGACGACGCGGGCTGGGCGTTCGAGTTGAAGTGGGACGGCGTGCGGGCCATCGCGGCGGTAACCGCAGGCACCGTAACGCTCTACTCGCGAACCGGGCGCGACATCACGGTGAGCTACCCGGAACTGCGGTCACTCGCCGTCGCGGCCGACCCGACCGACCTGGTCCTGGATGGTGAGATTGTCGCGTTCGGCGGTCGTCCATGGCCGACCTTCGAGGCTCTGGCGCCGAGGATGAACGTGACCTCGGCGACCCTGGCCCGGCAGCGGGCGGTCACCCACCCGGCCGTCTACCTGATCTTCGACCTGCTGTTCCTGGCCGGGGAATCGCTGCTGGCCGCGCCCTACCGGCGTCGCAGGGAACGACTGGACGCGCTCGGCCTGAACGGGCCGGCCTGGCAGACACCGCCAGCCTTCATCGGCGTGCCAGGCGCGGACGTCCGAGCAGTGTCCCTGCGGCAGGGCATCGAAGGCGTCATGGCCAAGCGCCTGGACGCCGCCTATCAGCCGGGTCGCAGGTCAGAGAGCTGGCGGAAGATCAAGAACGTCCGCCGCCAGGAATTCGTGGTCGGCGGCTGGAGTCCGGGGTCCGGGGCCCGGGCAGGCCGAATCGGGTCGCTGCTGGTCGGCGTCTACGACGTCGGCCGGCTGCACTACGCCGGCCGGGTCGGCACCGGGTTCGGTGCCGCCTCGCTGGCAACCCTGAGCGGGCTGCTCGATCCGCTGCGGCGGGCGACCTGCCCGTTCGCGAATTACGTTCCCGCTGATCAGGCGCGAGGCGCGTGCTGGGTCGAGCCCGCGGTCGTGATCGAGGCGCGGTTCGCCGAATGGACGGCGGCCGGCCGACTGCGGTCCGCCGCCTTCCTGGGCGTGCGTGCCGACAAGGACCCGTCCGAGGTGATCCGCGAGCCAGGCTGAGTCGGCTCGCGACCACGCCCCGCGCGACCGGGCGCGGCCCGGCGCCGGCTACTTGGCGAAAAAGTGCAGGCCGAGCCAGGCCCAGGCGACCAGCAGGCCGACCCGGCCGGTCCTGGTTCGCATGATCCGGGTGCAGACCTGCGCGAACGTCGGGATCTGGGTCTTGCCGGTGCGCGCTATGACCTCGGTGGTGATCAGCCCGGCCAGCACGATCAGGAAGCCGAGGACGGTGACGCCGTGCGAGTTCATCGCTCCACCAGGAAGGCGCCGAACCCGATCCAGGCGAGCAGCGCGAACGACCGGCCGAGTGAGGAACTGAGCAGCGGGTCGGTCAGCGTGCTGATCGTCGGGTGCGCATAGGACGAGGTCTCGAAGTTCGGCTGGCCGAGCAGCGCGGCGAGTTCCCAGAGACCGCCGGCTACCAGCAGCGAGCCCCAGATGATCACGGCTGTCCTGGAGAACCTGCCGGGGATCTGGCGCTGCCTGGTCGGACCACCCCAGCCGATGCTGACCACCCCGGCGCCGAGGCCGACGATGCCAGCGGTGGCGGGCCAGGAGTAGCGCGTGAACGACCCGACCACCAGCGAGTAGATCACCGCGGCGACCACCCCGACGGCGATGAACCGCAGTCGCGGCCGGGTCGTCCGCAGCCGCCAGGCGGAGGCCTGGGCGGTCATGCCGGGATCGGGGAAGCCCGGGATCGCCCGGCCGCCCGCGCGATCGGCTCCAGTCCCGGCGGCATCCCGCGCCGCCCGCCGGATCGCGGCGGCCTGCCTGGCCCGCATCCCGGCGTCCCAGGCTAGTGCGGTCGCCACCGAGAACAGCAGCAACCCGTCCACCGGCTTTCCGGACAGCACGGTGAAGAACGAGATGATCAGCAAGATCGCGACGATTGGCTGGCGGACGCCGGTCAGCGTGATCCAGCCCCGCTCGCCGATGCCCTGCGGGGGCGCGAGAGCCGGGGCCTGGCCGGTTGCTGGCCCCGCCAGACCATCCGGGCCACCCAGGTCATCTGGGTCACCCGGGCCACCCAGATTATCCAGGTTGCCGTCCCGGACCGGCCGGGGAGACTCCGCGCCGGGCGGCCCGCTCGCCGGATGCGCCGGCCACGGCCGCCTGCCACCCCCCAAGAGCCCCATGCTTCCCCTCCAACCGGAGACCTCGAGCTGCCGGGCCCCGTCGTCCGCGCCGCCGGATTCGCAGCGCACCGATATGACAAGTCAGGAGGTACCTCCAATTTTAAAGCACCAGTCAGGCCCGCAACAAGGCGGGGCGGTCCCGCCCGGCGGGTGCGCGGCGGACCTCGCGAGCGGTGCGCGGCGGAAATCGCCGTGAGTGCCTGGTTGCCGCCGACGGCCCGATTGCAGCACTATCGGGAGATCCACCGAGCCTGGGAGCCGTCCATGAAGGTGCCGCTGACAGTTGCCGACTTCCTGCGCCGCGGCGCGCTGGTCTACCCGGACCGCCCGGCACTGATCGACGAGCCAGGGACGGCGGGCACGCTCGGCACGATCACCTACCGCTCACTCGAGCGGCGGGCCCGGGGGATGGCCATCGCCCTGGAGCGGATGGGGGTCGGCCACGGCGAGCGGGTGGCCATCGTCAGCCCGAACGCGGCCAGGTTCGGGATCTCGTTCTACGGCGTAAGCGGATACGGCCGGATCCTGGTCCCGATCAACTACCGGCTCAACACCGACGAGGTCAGCTACATCATCGAGCACTCCGGGGCCTCGGTCCTGCTGGTGGACCCGGAGTCGGACGCAGCCCTGGCGAATGTCCGGGCCAGGCACCGGATCGTGCTGGACGGCGTGGCCGACGCCGAGCTATTCGCCGAGGCGCCCGACGACGCCGAGCCGGCCGGGTGGGACGCCGACGAGGACGCCACCGCCAGCATCAACTACACCAGCGGCACCACGGCACGGCCGAAGGGCGTTCAACTGACACACCGGAACTGCTGGCTGAACGCCGCCTCGTTCGGCTGGCACGCTGCCGTCACCGACCGGGACGTTTACCTGCACACGCTGCCGATGTTCCACTGCAACGGCTGGGGAATGCCGTACGCGGTCACCGCCATGGGCGTGCCCCAGGTCGTGGCCCGCAAGATCGACGGAGAGGAATTGCTCAGGCGGATCGACGAGCACGGCGTCACGCTGCTCTGCGGCGCCCCTGCGGTGGTCGCGGCGGTGCTTGACGCGGGCAGCGCACGCCGCGCCGCCGGGCAGGAGGTCCCTGGCCGGGACCGGGTCCGGATCGTGGTGGCCGGCGCGCCGCCGCCGTCGAAGGCGATCGAGCGGGTGGAAACCGAGCTTGGCTGGGAGTTCATCCAGATCTACGGCCTGACCGAGACCTCGCCGCTGCTCACCATCAACCGCCGCCAGGCGGAGTGGGACGGCCTGACCGCCGCCGACCGGGCCAGGCTGCTGTCCAGGGCCGGGGCGCCCGCCGTGGGCGTCCAGGTCCGGACCGACGCCGACGGCGAGGTGCTGGCCCGCTCCAACCATGTCTTCGCCGGCTACTGGCAGCAGCCCGAGGACTCGGCCCGGGTGCTGGTGGACGGCTGGTTCCACACCGGCGACGAGGGCCACATCGACCCGGACGAGCACCTGGTGATCTCGGACCGGAAGAAGGACGTGATCATCTCCGGCGGCGAGAACGTCAGCTCGGTCGAGGTGGAGGACTGCCTCTACCAGCATCCGGCGGTCGCCGAGGCCGCCGTGATCGGTGTGCCGGACGAGCGGTGGGGCGAGACGGTCAAGGCACTGGTCGTGGTCAGGGAAGGTCAGCAGGTGACCGAGCAGGACCTGATCGAGTTCTGCCGGTCCAGGCTGGCGCACTTCAAGTGCCCCACCTCGGTGGAGTTTCGGGACGCCCTGGCCAGGACAGCCACCGGGAAGCTGCAGAAGTTCAAGCTGCGCGCGCCGTACTGGGACGGCTACCAGCGCCGGGTGAACTGACCGGCGAGGGCCCCGGATAGGCTTGCTGACCAGGTACGGCGGGTTCGTCACTCTGGGAGCGGACGGCCGGGAAGGTAGGCCGCCGCAGCGCGGCCCCAAGAGTGAGAGGCCTGTCGATGAACGACGTCGGCCAGGCGGCAGGGGCCGCGGCTCAGGTCGGCCAGGCGGCCGCGCCGCTGCGGATCGCGCTGCTGGGCTGCGGCGTGGTCGGATCGCAGGTGGCCAGACTGCTTACCGAGCAGGCCGCGAGCCTGGCCGCCCGGGCGGGCGGCCCGCTGGAGATCGCCGGGATCGCGGTCCGCCGGCCCGGGGCGGAGCGCATCGCCGGCGTCAGCCCCGCCCTGATCACCGGCGACGCGGCCAGCCTGGTGCGGCGGCCCGACGTGGACATCGTCGTGGAACTGATCGGCGGCATCGAGCCAGCCAGGTCGCTGCTGCTCGCCGCGCTGGAATCGGGCCGGTCGGTGGTGACGGCGAACAAGGCGCTGGTGGCCAGGGACGGCGCGGAGCTGCACCAGGCGGCCAGCGACCATGGCGCCGACCTGTACTACGAGGCGGCCGTCGCCGGCGCCATCCCGCTGCTGCGCGCGCTGCGCGAATCGCTGGCCGGTGACCGGGTCCGGCGGGTCCTGGGCATCGTCAACGGCACCACCAACTTCATCCTGGACCGGATGGACTCCCACGGGGCCGACTTCGACTCCGCGCTGGCGGAGGCGCAGCGCCTGGGCTACGCCGAGGCCGACCCGACCGCCGACGTGCAGGGCCACGACGCGGCCGCGAAGGCGGCGATCCTGGCCGGGCTGGCCTTCCACACCCAGGTGACGTCGGCGGACGTGTTCACCGAGGGCATCACCGGGGTGACCGCAGCGGACATGGCCAGCGCCAGGTCGCTCGGCTTCGTGATCAAGCTGCTGGCGATCTGCGAGCGCACCGACGGCGGGGTCTCGGTCCGGGTGCACCCCGCGATGATCCCGCGCGAGCATCCGCTCGCCGCAGTGCGCGAGGCCTATAACGCGGTCTTCGTGGAGGCCGAGGCGGCGGGCAGGCTGATGTTCTACGGCGCCGGGGCCGGCGGCCAGCCGACCGCGAGCGCGGTGCTCGGCGACATCGTCGCGGTGGCGCGGAACCGGCGGGCCGGGATGCGCGGGCCCGAACCGGTCGCCTCGGCCGGGCTGCCTGCCATTCCGATGGACAACGCGCTGACCCGCTACTACGTCGCGCTGGACGTGGTCGACCGGCCCGGCGTGCTGGCCCCGGTCGCCGAGAGCTTCGCCCGCCGCGGCGTCTCGATCAAGGTGGTGCACCAGGAGGGCCGGGGCGAGGACGCCAGCCTGATCATCGTGACGCACACCGCGCCGGAGGCGGCGCTGGCGGCGACGGTCGCCGAACTGGCGGCGATGGATTCGGTGCGCGATGTGGACAGCGTGCTGCGGGTCGAGGGTGAGGTGGGAGAGTGAGGTCCTGGCGCGGACTGCTCGCCGAGTACCCGGCGAGCCTGCCGGAGGTGCCGGCGGAGGCAGTGGTCACGCTCGGCGAGGGCGGCACCCCGCTGCTGCCCGCCGCGGCGCTGTCCGAGCTGACCGGGTGCCGGGTGTACCTCAAGGTCGAGGGGATGAACCCGACCGGATCGTTCAAGGACCGCGGGATGACTGTGGCGGTCTCGGCGGCCCGCGCCCGCGGCGCCCGGATGGTGATGTGCGCATCGACCGGCAACACCAGCGCGAGCGCCGCCGCCTACGCGGCCCGCGCCCAGATGACCTGCGCGGTGCTGGTACCGCGCGGCAAGATCGCGATCGGCAAGCTGGCCCAGGCGCTGGCCTACGGGGCCCGGCTGCTACAGGTGGACGGCAACTTCGACGACTGCCTCGAACTGGTCCGCAAGCTGACCGCGGACAGCCAGGTGGTGCTGGTGAACTCGGTCAACCCGGACCGGCTGGCCGGCCAGAAGACGGCCGCGTTCGAGATCGTGGAGCAGCTTGGCGACGCGCCGGACGTGCACTGCCTGCCGGTCGGCAACGCGGGCAACATCTCCGCGTACTGGATGGGGTACCGCGAGTACCTGGCGGCGGGCCGGGCCACCAGGGCGCCCCGGATGCTCGGCTACCAGGCGGCCGGGGCAGCGCCGCTGGTCACCGGCGCCCCGGTGCGCTCGCCGGAGACGATCGCGTCGGCGATCAGGATCGGCAACCCCGCCTCTTGGCATCTCGCCGAGGCGGCCAGGGACGAGTCCGGCGGGCTGATCGGCGCGGTCACTGACGAGCAGATCCTGGCCGCGTACCGATTGCTCGCCGAGCGGGAGGGCGTGTTCGGCGAGCCGGCCTCGGCGGCCGGGGTGGCCGGCCTGCTGACGGCTTGCGAGGCCGGGCAGGTGGCACCCGGTTCGGTAGTGGTCTGCACGATCACGGGGAACGGGATCAAGGACCCGGATACTGCGGTGTCCGGCGTGCCCGATCCGGTCACCATCCCGAACGACGTGGCGGCCGCGGCCGCCGCGCTTGGCCTTGGGTGACGTGGTGAACTGGCCGATCGAGCCGGTTCGGGTGCGGGTCCCGGCGACGAGCGCCAATCTTGGCCCCGGCTTCGACACGCTCGGTCTCGCGCTCGCACTGCATGACCTGGTCATCGTCGGGGTCACCGAGCGCGGCCTCTCGATTAAGGTCACCGGGGTCGGCGAGGACGCCGCCACCTACGGCGAGGATCACCTGGTGGTCCGGGCCATGCGGGCCGGGTTCGACGCCATCGGCGCCCGCCCGCCCGGCCTGACCCTGGCGTGCGAGAACGCGATACCGCAGGGTTTCGGCCTCGGCTCGTCGGCCGCCGCGATCGTGGCCGGCCTGGTCGCGGCCCGGGCGCTGTGCGGACCTGCCGGGGCCGAGCGGCTGCCGGATTCGCTGGTGCTGGCGCTGGCCACCGAGATCGAGGGGCACGCGGACAACGCGGCCGCCTGCCTGGCGGGCGGCCTGACCATCGCCTGGCCCCGGCAGGCCGCAGCGCCCGGGCCGGCCGGGGTGTCCGGTGCTCCCGGTGAGGCCAGACCTAGTGCGCCCGGCGGGGCCGGTTTCGTGCGGCTGGAACCGCTGGCCGCGCTGATGCCGGTGCTGTGCGTTCCCTCGACGCCGCTGTCTACCAGGGCGGCCCGCGCTGTGCTGCCGGAC
>JAJYTW010000006.1:0-23493 GCA_021792855.1 Actinomycetes bacterium | reverse complement strand
GCCAGGCTGGGGTTAGCCAGGCTGGGGTTGGCCAGGCCGGGGCGGGGCGGGCACCGGACCGGCAGACGCTGCTCGATGCGACCGAGGACTTCCTGCATCAGCGTTATCGCGCGGCGGCGATGCCCGCCACCGTCGCGCTGGTCGCCGCGTTGCGCGCGGCAGGCATCCCCGCGGTGATCTCGGGGGCCGGCCCGGCCGTCCTCGCGCTGACCGTGCCCGGCGTGACCGCCGGGCCGGCCGAGGTCGCCGCGATCGCGGCTAGTCAGGGCGCCGACTGGCAAGCGCGGGCGCTCACCGTGGATCGGGACGGCGCGACCGTCCTCGGCTAGCAGTCCGGGCGGCTGCCTCAGGCGGCGGCAGTCCCTGGCGGTGGCCCCAAGCCGCTGCCTCAGGCGGCGGCGGCCATCCTGCGGGTGACGTCGGCGCGCAACTGACCGGGATCCAGGCCGGCGGCCGCGAGCAGTCGCAGGGCGGAGTTGTTCCCCTGGTCGATCAGTCCGATGAGCAGGTGCCCGGGCGACAGGACCCGGTCGCGGCTTCGCTGCGCCTGCCGCAGCGCCAGTTCGATCGCCTTCCTGGCATCGGCGGTCAGCCGGCCGCGGGCCGGGCCGCGTGCTGACGGCCGACTGGGCCGGTCCAGCGCCCCGGCGCCGAACGCCTCCTCGGCGGACCGGCGGATCGCGTCCAGGTCGATGCCGAGCACGGCAAGCGCGCCGGCGTCCAGCGGCGCCGGGGTGTCCTGCTCGGCGAACTGGCGGAGTCGGTCCTGGTCGGCGCCGGCTGCGATCAGAGCGTCCGCCGCCGGCCCTGCCTCGGGGCGAGCCAGGGCGATCAGCAGGTGCTGACAGCCGGTCCGCCCGGCCCGCAGCCGATGCGACTCGGCTACGGCGTAGCCGACCGTCCTGCGGGTCTGGGCGCTGAAGCGCTCGAACATGGTGTCCTCCCATCGTGGCCGGATGGCCAGCCGTCCCGATCGCGTCCCGCTTAGCCGCGCTGCCCGGCGTGCTTCTTGTGCACCGCCTGCCTGCTGACTCCCAGGTAGAAGGCGATCTCCTGCCAGGACCAGCCGTGCTCGCGGGCATTGGCCACCTGGAGCGCCTCAAGCCGGTCGGCGAGTTCGCGTAGTTCGCGGGCGGCTCGCAGACCCGCGGCCGGATCGGCTCCGCTGGCCGCCGCGGCCAGTCGCATTCCGTCGCTCATGATGTCAACCTATGTTGACGAAACCTGAGTTGTCAACTCAGGTTGACGGAGCCTGATCGGGTAGGCCGCCGTGCCCGCCGGATGGCCGTTGCTACCGTCCCTGTATGAGGTTGCGGGTTGGGCGGGGGCGGCGGGCCGTCGCGGCGGGGATCCTGGTCGCCATAGTGCTGGTCATCGCGGCCGCGGTGACCGTGGGAGTGGCAAGCCGACCGGCCCCTTATCACGCGACGAATCTGATGATCCCGGTCGTGGATGGCCCGCACAACAACCAGCACGTGCTGCTCGACACGACCTTCTTCACGCCCGCCGGGACCGGCCGGGTGCCTGCCATTCTGCTCGCGCACGGCTTCGGCGAGACCAAGAACGCGGTGCGCGGCCAGGCGATCGGACTCGCCCGGGCCGGCTTCGCGGTGCTCACCTGGTCGGCGCGCGGCTTCGGCCGGTCCACCGGCCAGATCGCGCTGGACTCGCCGCAATACGAGGTCAAGGACGTCGAGCAACTGATCACCTGGCTGGCCAGGCAGCCCAGGGTGCTGCTTGACCACCCCGGCGATCCCCGGGTCGGCATCGCCGGCGCCTCCTACGGCGGCGCGATCGCGCTGCTCGCGGCCGGCTATGACCACCGGATCGACGCGGTCGTTCCGGCGATCACCTGGAACAACCTGGCGACCGCGCTGTTCCCGAACGGGGCAGGCGGGCCGGCCCTGAACGGCGTGTTCAAGAAGCAGTGGGCCGGCCTGCTGTTCACGCAGGGGTCGGTCGGCTTCGGCGCCGTGGCCGGCGGGTCGGGGTCGGGCGGGTCGGGGTCGGGCGGCGGTTCGCCTGGAGCGGCGGGCGGTGCGGGCTCGGTGGGCGCGGGCGGGCCCGCGAGCATCGTCAACCGGGTCGAATGCGGCCGCTTCCTGCCCGCGATCTGCGCGATGTACCGGCAGGTCGCGACCCTGGGCCACGCCACGCCGCAGGCGGTCGGCCTGCTCAACGCGTCCAGTCCGTCGACGGTGGCAGGCCGGATCACCGCGCCGACGCTGCTGATCCAGGGCGAGAACGACTCGCTGTTCGGACTCGGTCAGGCGGCCGCGACCTACCGGCAGATAAAGCGGAACGGCACGCCGGTGGACATGGTCTGGTTCGCCGGCGGCCACGACGGCGGCAACCAGCAGACCAGCCTGACCAACGCGCTGGCGATCGAGTGGTTCAACCGGTGGCTGAAGCACCGGCCCTGGCGCCCTGGCCAGAGCGGCAACGCGAACACCGGCCAGCCTGCGTTCGCGGTGACCCGGGTGCTCGGGTTCGACCCGAACAGCGGCACCCAGTCGCTCGGCATCGCCACCGCCCCGTCGTTTCCCGGCCTGAACGGCACCCGCCGGACCGTGATCGGTCTGCGCGGGCCGGCCCAGTATGTGGTCAATCCGCCCGGCGGGGCGCCGCCGTCGATGTCGGTGTTCCCCGGTCTAGGCTCGCTCGGCACCCTGGCCGGCGCCGGGACTGGCTCGCCGCTGACCTTCGACATGCCGGGCCAGAGCGCGGTCTTCGAATCCGCTCCGCTGCGGGCGCCCGTGCAACTCACCGGCGCGCCCACGGTGCGGATCAGGGTTACCGGGCCGCCCGGTCTCACCCTGTTCGCCAAGGTGTACGACGTGGACCAGGCGGGCAACGCGGTGCTGCCGTACTCGCTGGCGGAGCCGCTGCGGGTGGCGCAGGCATCGTCCGGCCGGGTGCTGACGGTGCGCCTGCCGGTGATGGACTACCAGTTCGCTGCCGGGCACCGGATCCGGCTGGTGCTCACCACGACCGACTTCGCCTACGCCTCGCCGCGGCCGGAAGCGGTGTACCGGGTCGCGCTGGCCAGCCGGGGGATCACGATCCCGTCCGACCCGGCGCTGGTGGTCGGCGGCACCGGGTTGGGCTGGTGGGTCTGGGTGGCGCCGCTGGCCGCCCTCGCCGTGGCCGCGCTGCTGCTGCTGACCGGCCGCCGCCGGGCCGCCGGGCCGGCCGGGCCGGGCGACACCGAGGTGCCGCTGGAGATCGTCGGGCTGACCAAGCGGTACCGGGACGGCCAGCTTGCCGTCGACGGCCTGGACCTGGCTGTGGAACGCGGCCAGGTGCTCGGCCTGCTCGGCCCGAACGGCGCGGGCAAGACCACCACCCTGCGCGCGCTGATGGGCCTGATCCGGCCGGACTCGGGCACCATCACGATCTTCGGCCGCCAGGTCAGCTCGGGTTCGGCCGCGCTGTCCAGGCTTGGCGCGTTCGTCGAGGGGCCGGGGTTCCTGCCGCACCTGTCCGGCCGGGCCAACCTCGAGCTGTACTGGCAGTCCATCGGCCGTCCGGCCGCCGACCCGCACCTGCCCGAGGTGCTGGCCATCGCCGGGCTCGGCACCGCGATCGACCGCAAGGTGCGGACCTACTCGCGCGGGATGTCCCAGCGGCTCGCGATCGCCCAGGCCATGCTCGGACTGCCGGATCTGCTGGTCCTGGACGAGCCGCTGAACGGCCTCGACCCGCCGCAGATCAGGGAGATGCGGGACGTGCTGATCGATTACGCGGCCGGAGGGCGCACCGTGATCCTGTCCAGCCACATGCTCGCCGAGGTCGAGCAGACCTGTACGCACGTGGTGGTGATGCACTCCGGACGCCGGATCGCCGCCGGGCCGGTCGAGCAGATCATCGGCGACGGCGGGGCCCTGCTGATCGGCACCGGCAGGCCGGCCGACGCGGCCGCCGTGCTGGCCGGCCTGACCGGTGTCGGCGAGGTCAGCGTCCAGTCCGACGGCGTGCTCGTGCACCCTGGCGACGTCGCGGTCCCCGACCTGGTGGCGGCGCTGGTCGGAGCCGGCCTGCCGGTCGAGCGGGTGGCGCCGAGCCGGCGGCTCGAGGACGCCTTCCTGGCACTGATCGGCCCGGACGCGGCCGGCGGGGACGCGGCCGACGGGGGATCGCCGGGCCGGGAACCGGCCGGGGCGGCCCGATGACGGCGGCGACCGGCGGCAGCGAGGCCGCAAGCCGAGCGGGCGCGGAGGGCTATAGCGCGCGGCACACCCTGCCGCTGAAGATCGAGTTCATCCGGCAGGGCCGCCGGCGTCGCACGCAGATCACGTTCGGCCTGCTGCTGCTGCTGCCGTGGATCCTGGTCGGCGCCTTCGAACTGAGCGGCGGGCCGTCCAACCCGCAGGCGCCCGGACTGGTCACGCTGGCGACGGCAGGCGGCCTCAACTTCGCCGCGTTCGCGTTCTTCGCCTCGGCGGGCTTCCTGCTCGTCGTGGCGGTCGCGCTGTTCTGCGGTGACACCGTGGCGACCGAGGCGAACTGGGCGTCGCTGCGGTACCTGCTCGCGGCCCCGGTGCCCCGGGCCCGACTGCTGCGGCAGAAGCTGATCGTCGCGCTGGCGTACTCGGCGGTCGCGGTCACCGTCGTGCCGGTGATGGCGCTGATCGCCGGGACCGTGGCGTTCGGCTGGCATCCGCTGAAGCTGCCCGGCACCGGTATCGAGCTTGCGGCGGGCGCGGCGATCGGCAGGCTGGTGATCGTGCTGGCCTACGTGCTGATCATCGAGCTTGTGGTGGCCGGCCTGGCGTTCGTGTTCTCGGTGTCCACCGACTCGCCGCTCGGCGCGGTCGGCGGGGCGGTCGGCGTGATGATTCTCAGCAACATCCTGGACGCGATCACGGCGCTTGGCGCCTGGCGCCGGGTGCTGCCGACGCACTGGCAATTCTCCTGGCTGAACGTGCTGCAGTCGCAGATCAACTGGGTGCCGATGATCGAGGGTGTCGCGGTGTCGTTCTGCTACACGGTGATCCTGATCGCGCTTGCGTTCCGGCGGTTCAGGAACAAGGACATCGTCTCCTGACGACCCGTCCGCGCCGTTGACACCCGGCTAGCCGGACACCTAGATTCGTCTGCGTTCGATAAAGGAACCAATGTGCGATAGGCGAACATTGCTTCCGATTCTGGCCGGTCGTGCCGGACGTCGGTCCGTCGCCCGAAAAAGGAGCGCACGTGAGTCTTCTCGACAAGTCAGTCTGGCAGGGCAGGGCATACACCGGCGGTGGCTGGAGCCAGGTCGGCGGCGGTGAGGCGGCCGTGCGCGAGCCTGCTACCGGCGCCGAACTCGGCCGGGTCGGCATCGCTGCCGCGGCGGACGTCGCCGAGGCGGTGCGTTCCGCGGCGGCGGCGCAGCCGGCCTGGGCGGCGATGCCGCACACGCAGCGGGCCGCGATCCTGCGCAAGGCGGGCGACATCTGGCTGGCGAACGCCGCCGAGATCGAGGAGTGGAGCATCCGGGAGGGCGGCAAGATCCCGCCGGCCGCCCAGTTCGAGACGCACGTGGCCACCGAGGAGGTCTACGAGGCCGCGACGCTGCCCACCAGGCCGTACGGGGAACTGCTGCCGAGCGAGTCGCCCCACCTGAGCTTTGTCGAACGGGTCCCGGTCGGCATAGTCGGCGTGATCGCGCCGTTCAACTTCCCGCAGATCCTGGCGATCCGCTCGGTCGCCCCGGCGCTGGCGCTGGGCAACGCGGTGATCCTGAAGCCGGACCCGCGCACCGCCGTGTGCGGCGGGGTGGCCATCGCCAGGGTCTTCGAGGAGGCCGGCCTGCCGCCGGGACTGCTGCACGTGCTGCCCGGCGGACCCGAGGTCGGCGAGGCTCTGGTCACCGACCCGGGCGTGCCGGTGATCTCGTTCACCGGTTCCACCGCGGTCGGCCGCCGGGTCGGCGCCCTCGGCGGCCAGCACCTCAAGCGGGTGCACCTGGAACTCGGCGGCAACTCCGCTCTGATCGTGCTCGACGACGCCGACCTGGACGCGGCCGCCTCGGCCGGCGCCTGGGGGTCGTTCCTGCACCAGGGGCAGATCTGCATGACGACGGGACGGCACCTGGTGCAGGACTCGGTCTACGACGAGTACGTGGCGAAACTGGCCGAGAAGGCCAGCCACCTGCCGGTCGGCGACCCGGCCTCGGGCCAGGTGGCGCTCGGGCCGATCATCGATGAGCGCCAGCGCGACAAGGTGCACGCCCTGGTCACCGGCAGCGTCGACGCCGGAGCGAGACTGGCGGCCGGCGGCACGTTTAACGGGCTGTTCTACTCCCCGACGGTGCTCGCCGACGTGGCCCCGGCGATGCCCGCGTACGCCAACGAGGTGTTCGGCCCGGTCGCCCCGGTGGTGCGGTTCTCGACCCTGGACGAGGCTGCCAAGCTGGCCGGTGAGTCGGAGTACGGCCTCTCGCTCGGGATCCTGACCCGCGACGTGATGCGCGGACTGGAACTCGCCAGGAAGATCCCGACCGGCATCGTGCACATCAACGACCAGACCGTGGATGACGCGCCCAACACGCCGTTCGGCGGCATCCGGGCCTCCGGCACCGGTGCCAGGTTCGGCGGATCGGCGAACCTGGACGCGTTCACCGACACCCGGTGGGTGACGGTCCGCGCCGAGATCGCGCCCTATCCGTTCTGAGCCGGGCCGCGCCACCACCAGGTAAGTCATCGCAGGACAGGGCCGCAAGACACATGCGCACTCAGGTTGGAATCGTCGGCGCCGGGCCGGCCGGGCTGCTGCTCTCGCATCTGCTCGCGCTGCGCGGCATCGAGTCCGTCGTGGTGGAGACCCGGAGCCGGGCCTACTGTGAGGCGCGACAGCGGGCCGGCGTGCTCGAGGACGGCAGCGTGCGGCTGCTCAGCGAGTCCGGGCTGGGCGATCGCCTCGCCGCCGAGGGCCTCGTGCACGGCGGCATCTACCTGCAGTTCGACGGGCAGCGGCGGCACATCGACTTCCGGGACCTGACCGGCGGCCGGACGGTCACCGTGTACGCGCAGACCGAGGTGGTCAAGGACCTGATCGCGGCGCGGCTCGCGGCGGGCGGCGCGATCGAGTTCGAGGTGACCGATACCGCGGTCAGCCGGCTCGACACCGACCGGCCGGTGCTCAGCTACACCGGCGCGGACGGGATCCGTCGCGACCTGGAGTGCGATGTGATCGCGGGCTGCGACGGCTTCCACGGGATCTGCCGGCCGGCCTTCCCGCCGGGGCTGGCGAGCGTGCGCGAGCGCGAGTACCCGTACGCCTGGCTGGGCATCCTGGCCGACGTCCCGCCGTCCACCGACGAGCTGATCTACGCCCACCACCGCGACGGGTTCGCGCTGCACAGCCTGCGCTCCCCGACGATCAGCCGGCTCTACCTGCAGGTCGACCCCGATGAGTCGATCGAGAACTGGCCGGACGAGCGGATCTGGGAGCACCTGCAGCGCAGGTTCGCGCTGCCTGGCTGGTCGCTGCGGGAGGGCCCGGTGCTGGACAAGGGCATCACCCCGATGCGCAGCTTCGTCAGCGCGCCGATGCGTTACGGCCGCCTGTTCCTGGCCGGCGACGCCGCGCACATCGTGCCGCCGACCGGTGCCAAGGGACTGAACCTCGCGCTCGCCGACGTGGCCGTGCTCGCGCCCGCGATCGACGCACTGCTGCGCGGCGACGGCGGCCCGGCGGACGCCTACTCCGACACCTGCCTGGCCCGGGTCTGGCGGTCCACCCACTTCTCCTGGTGGATGACCACGATGCTGCACCGCGAGCCGGGTGCGGACGAGATGACCGCCCAGCTTCAGCTTTCCCAGCTTCGCTACGTGACCTCCTCCCGGGCCGCGGCCGCGTCGCTGGCCGAGAACTACACCGGCTATCCGGAACTGCCCGGCGCCGCCGGGACCTGATGAGTCATCCGCCGTAGGCCGCCCGGCCCGACGTTACCGACCACACGGAGAGGGCACGTTAACGACCATGCGCAGCACACCGCCATTTCGAGCCGATCATGTGGGAAGCCTGCTCCGGCCGGCCAGGCTGCTCGCGGCCAGGGACGACTTCGCCGCCGGCCGGATCGACGCGGCCGCACTCCGGGCGATCGAGGACGAGGCGATCGCCGAGGTCGTGGCGATGCAGGCCGAGGCCGGCCTGCAGTCGGCGACCGACGGTGAGTTCCGGCGGGCCTCCTGGCACATGGACTTCATCTACCAGCTAGGCGGGATCAGCAAGGCGCCCGGCAACCTGGCGGTGAAGTTCCACAATCCCGGCGGGGACATCGAGTTCACCCCGGCGGCGCTGCACGTGGGCAGCAAGATCAGGCTGGACCACACGATCTTCGCGGACGACTTCGGCTACCTGCAGTCGGTGGTGTCCGGCCCGGTGACGCCCAAGCTGACGATCCCGTCGCCGAACATGGTGCACTACCGGGGCGGCCCGGCCTCGATCGACCCGGCCGTGTATCCGGACATGGAGGAGTTCTGGTCCGACCTGTCCGCCGCGTACGCCGAGCAGGTTCGCAGGCTGGCCGAGATGGGCTGCCGCTACCTCCAGCTTGACGACACCAGCCTGGCCTACCTGAACGACCCGGCCCAGCGGGCCGAGATCGCCGAGCGCGGCGAGGACGCCGAGCATCTGCACCTTCGGTACATCAAGCAGGTCAACGACGCGGTGGGCGGGCGGCCCGAGGGGATGGCGGTCACCACGCACATGTGCCGCGGCAACTTCCGGTCCTCCTGGGCCGCGGCGGGCGGCTACGACTTCGTCGCCGAGGCGCTGTTCAGCGAACTGAACGTGGACGGGTTCTTCCTGGAGTACGACGACGAGCGGTCCGGCGGGTTCGAGCCGCTCCGGTTCGTGCCCAAGGGCAAGATGGTCGTGCTCGGCCTGGTCACCACCAAGCGCGGCGCGCTGGAGGATCCGGACACGCTGAAGCGGCGGATCGACGAAGCCGCCAGGTTCGTCCCGCTGGATCAGCTCTGCCTGTCGCCGCAGTGCGGGTTCTCCTCGACCGTGGAGGGCAACGTGCTGACCGCGGCGGAGCAGGCCGCCAAGCTGCGGCTGATCGTAGACGTCGCCCGCGAGGTCTGGGGCTAGCCGGCCGCGACGTCCGGGCCTGGCCGGCCTACCGGGAGCCGCGATCGCGGTCCGGCGGGCCGGCCGGGCTCAGCCAGTAGCCGACACCGAACAGCCGGATCCCGAACCGGTCGGCGATCAGCCCCCAGATTCCGCGCCTGGCCCAGATCGCGATCGCCATCGCGACCAGGCCGAGGGCGATGAAGTACCACGTCCCGTACTGCGCGAGGGTCTGCTGCAGGACGAAGTAGATGATCGTCCCGATGATCGGGCCCTCGATGGTGCCGATCCCGCCGATGACCGTGATGAAGATCATCTTCGCGGACCAGAGCACGCTGAACGCGGCCGTGGGCTCGACGAACTGCTGGCTGACGATGTACAGCGCGCCGGCCACCCCGCAGCCCGCCGCGGCGACCAGGAACACCAGCCGCTGGGTACTCGCCACCCTGACCCCGACGCTGCGCGCCCCGGTCTCGTCGTCCCTGACCGCGGTGAGCACCAGCCCGATCCGGCTGCGCAGCAGCAGGTAGACCACCCCGAGGGCAAGCACCGCGCAGGCGAGCGTGGCCCAGTAGGTGTCGGCCGTCAGCAGCGTGGGGTTTCCTGGCAGGCCGGGCAGGCCAGTCCCGGTTCCGCCGCCGAACGAGGGGATCTGGCTGATGATCAGCTCGCAGACCGAGGCGATCACCCACATCGTGATCGCGAAGTAGCCGCTGCGCAGTCGGGAGACCAGCCACCAGACCGGCAGCCCGAGCACGGCGCAGGCCGCGGTCGCCACCGGGATCGCGAGGAACGGACTGGTCCCGTGGCTGGCCAGCAGCAGCACCCCGTACGCGCCGAGGCCGACGAACGCCTGCTGGCCGACCGAGACCAGGCCGGCGTACCCGGCGAGCAGATTCCACATGCTGGCCATGATCAGCAGGGTGAAGAAGTTGACCAGCAGGTTCGTCGTGCCCGAGTAGACCAGGTACGGCAGGTAGGCAAGGACGGCGACGATCAGAACGACGGCGGCCGCCGCGGCGAGCGTCGACCGACGCGCCCTGGTGACCCGCACCTGGGCCGCGGCCGGTGGGACGGACGGCGGCCCGGCGGCGGCGGTCGTGTCCGGACCGAGCGAGCTCATGCCGTCTCCTTGCGGCTGGTGATCCCCTGCGGCCGAAGTACCAGGACCGCGAGGAAGAACAACTGGCCCGCCAGCAACTCGTACTGCGCGCCGATCTGCGCGCCGATCTGCTGCGCGACGCCGAGCAGGATCCCGCCGGCCAGGGTGCCCCACAGGGATCCGAGGCCGCCGATCACCACGGCCTCGAACGCGAACAGCAGTAGCTGGTCGGTGCCGATGGTCGGGTCGAACTGGCTGTACATGCCGAAGGCGAGACCGGCCAGCGCCACCGTGCCGAACGCGATCGCCGCGGCGATGCCGAACACGTGCCGGTAGCTGACCCCGGAGATCTGGGCCGCCTCCGGGTCGTCGGCGACCGCCCGGATCAGCCGCCCGCTGGCCGATGCCGACAAGAAGTACTGCAGGCCGAGCAGTACCACCACGGCGACCACCAGGATCACCAGGTCCAGGTAGGCGATGGTGATCTGGGAGCCGATGCTGAACGAGTCGGAGACCAGCGAGCCGATGTTGATCGAGTGACTGTTCGCCGAGAAGAACTGCTGCAGCCCGTTCTCGATCACCACCGACAGGCCGAAGGTGACCAGCAGCGTGGTCAGCACGCCGCGGTCCAGCGCCGCCTGGAGCAGGGTGCGCTGCAACACGTAACCGATCACCGCGAACACCGGCACCACGATCACGAACGCCCAGACAGCCGGGACGTGAGTGATCGCGATCACGCCGAGTCCGATGTAGGCGGCCACGACCGCGAGGTCGCCGTGGGCCAGGTTCACGACCTTCATGACGCCGAACATCAGCGACAGCCCGCACGCGAACAGCGCGTAGAGCCCGCCGAGCAAGATGCCCTGGATGATGGCGTTGACCCAGCTCATGCGCTAACTCCGACGCCGAAGTAGGCCGCCTCGATCTGCTGGGTGGTCAGCTCGGCAGGGTGCCCGGCCAGCGTGATCCGGCCCTCGAGCAGGCAGTGCGCGTAGCTGGCGACCCGCAGTGCCTGGCTGACGTCCTGCTCGACCAGCAGCACGCTCAGCCCGGAGTCGACCAGCCGGGGCAGCAGGTCATAGATCTGCCGCACCACCACCGGCGCCAGGCCGAGCGACAGCTCATCCAGCAGCAGCACCCGGGGGTTCGCTACCAGGGCACGGCCGATCGCCACTGCCTGCTGCTCGCCGCCGGATAGCTGGGCGGCCCGCTGGGATCGGCGCTCACGCATCCAGCCGAACAGCGCGTACACCTCGTCCAGGGTCCACGGGCCGGGCCGGGCGCTGGTCTGTCCGACCAGCAGGTTCTCCTCCAGGGTTAGGCTGGCGAACAGCCGCCGCGCCTCCGGTACCAGCGCGATGCCGGCCGCGACCCGCCGCTCCGGGCGCAGGGCGGTGACGTCGGCGCCGTCCAGCAGCACCGACCCGGCGGTCGGCCGGTGCAGCCCGGCGATGGTCCGCATCAGGGTGGACTTGCCCGCGCCGTTGGCGCCGATGATCGCGTGCACACCGCCGGCCGGCAGGCTCAGGCTGACCCCGTGCAGGGCCCGAAGCTGACCGTGGTGCACGGTCAGGTCGCGCACGTCGAGCACGGGTGCGCTCTCGTTGCGCTGGGTCATCGGTCCTCCCGGTCCTGGCCGTCGGCCAGTCGCGGGCCGGCCTGGTGCAGCGACGCGGTCACCTCGGTGCCGAGGAAGACCTCACGGACCTCGGGCAGCGCGAGTACCTCGGCCGGGGCGCCGTCCCCGATGAACGTGCCGCCGGCCAGGCAGAGCAGTCGGTGCACGGTGGCGGTGAGCGCGTGCAGCACGTGCTCGATCCAGACGACGGCCACGCCCTGGGCGCTGATGCCGCGCACGATCGTGACCAACTCCGCCACCTCGGGGTCGGTCAGGCCGCCCGCCACCTCGTCGAGCAGCAGCAGGTCGGGTCCGGTCGCGAGGGCCCTGGCAACCTCCAGTCGCTTCCGGGAGAGCAGCCCGAGTCGCTCGGCGGGGATGTTGGCGTCGCCGAGCAGGCCGGTCCGGTCCAGGACCGCTGCGGCCGCCGCGTAACTCGGGCGGCGCCGCAGTCCGGCTCCCTGCTGGACGGCAACCAGCACGTTCTCCAGCACGGTCATCCCGCCGAACGGCCTGGGCACCTGGAAGGTGCGGCCGATCCCCATCCGGCACCGGGCGGTGGCATCGAGCCTGGTGACCGGCCGGCCGGCGAAGACGATCTGGCCGGCCGAGGGCCGCAGGTCGCCGGCGATCAGCCCGAACAGGCTGGACTTGCCCGCGCCGTTCGGTCCGACGATCCCGACCAGATCGCCCGCGCCGACTGTCAGCGATAGCCGGTCGGCCACCACCACCTTGCCGAAGCTCTTGCAGACGCCGTCAAGCCGGAGCAGATCCGGTCCGGCGGGCTCAGGCATTCGTCGGCTCGAGCGGGGCCTCGATCGGCACCTTCTTGTTCAGCGAGTTGTCGACGACCTTCATTTCGAACGGGTACTTGCCCGTGCCCTTCTTCCACTGCACGCCGACCGGTGCCATGATCGCCACACCCGGCGCCGGGCCGGCCGCGAAGTTGAGCGGGCCGCACATGCCGGTGTAGTTCACGGTCTGCAGCGCGCTGGCGACTTCCTTCTTGTCGTGCGGATCGCTGACCGCGGCAAGTGCCTCCTTCGCGACCTCGAACAGCGAGTACGACGAGCCGAGCGACTGCACCCACTGGTTGCCGGTCTTCTGCTGGTACGCCGTCGCGAGTTCGGCCGCGCTCTGACCGGTGAGCGAGGAGTGGTTCGGCATGTACGGGCCCCACCAGGAGTCGGTCGCGATGTTGACGACCAGTGGCCCGAGCGCGACCGTGTCGGACGGGAACAGCAGCACCTTGGCGACGGTCGCGATCTTCGGCTTGAAGCCCTGCTGCGAGGCCTGCTTCCAGAACGTGTTGAAGTCCGGCGGCAGCGGCGCGTTGGAGTAGACCTCGCAGTGGTGGGACTTGAAGTCGGCGATCATCGAGGTGTAGTCGGTCGTGCCGTCCTGGTAGGCGCCGCCGTCCACCACGGTGTAGCCGGACCCCTTGATCAGCGGCTCGAAGCCGAACCGGAACGCGTTGCCATCCGGGTCGTTCGGGTACATGCAGGCCACGACCTTGTTGGTGTGGATCCGGTTCCACATCGGCTCGAACGTGCCGAGGAACTGCTCGAGTCCGAAGAAGAACGTGGTGCAGTACTCGAACTTTGTGGTGGGCTTGACCGGGTTGCCGCCGAGGCCGCCGTACCAGGACTCCCACGGCACCACCGTGGACACGCACGGCGTGCCGAACTTCTCGCAGGCGACGGCGACCGGGTTGGTGGTCTCCGGCGCCGAGGTGGTCAGGATCAGGTCGACCTTGTCGTTGAGGATCAGTTGCTGCGCGACCTGACCCGCCCGGGTCGGGTCGGACTGGCTGTCCTGGACGTTGATGGCGATCTTGTAGGTCTTGCCGCCGATCTTGATGCCGTTCTTGTAGACCGGGGACTGCCTGATCTGGCTGAGGACGAACTTGTCGCCCGAGGCGAACCCGGCAAGCGAACCGGTGAGCGGAGTGATGAACCCGATCGTGATCGTGCCGGTGCTGCCGGATGGCCCGGATCCCTTGAGGCCGGAACCGCACGCGGCGAGCACGCCGCCGGCCCCGAGGGCGAGTGCCCCGGCGCCCGTTCCCCGCAGCAGCGTGCGGCGCGAGAACGGCTGGTCCAGGCGCATCCGCGACTGGGCTTCCTGACGGTCCATTCCGTCTCCTTCACAAACTGGGCGCCCGCGGGCGAGCGGCAAGGGACGAGCCGACCCGCCGGGCGGCCGGCAGCTGAGGGAAACCGATGATGTTCGCGTGGCGTACACGTATGCGCAAGTAGAACGTACTCAGCGCCGATTGGCGGTGTCAATATCCCGGTGAATGCTGAGAAAAATGAGCAAAGAGAACTGACCGTTTTAGGGTCTAAATCAATCTTTGATGGTATTGACTGGCGGCAGACTAGCCGCGGGCCTGCGAGCGCAGGTCGGCCTCGATCTGGCGGGCCGTCTCCAGCAGGGCGGGCAGCAGGTCCGAGCGCATGGCCGCCGGGCTGACCCGGCTGGCGTGCGCCGACACGTTGATCGCGGCGATCACCGCGCCGCCGGAGGAGTGAATCGGCGCCGCGATCGCCCGGAGTCCCTCCTCGAGTTCCTGGTCCACGATCGCGTAGCCCTGCCTGGCGACCTCCCGCACGATCTCCCTGAGTTGATCGGGGTTGGTCACGGTACGGGCGGTGAGCGCCTCCAGGCGGGCGTCGGCGAGGTACCGCTCGAACTCCTCGGCCGAAAGGCCGGACAGCAGCACCCGCCCCATCGAGGTGGCGTGCGCCGGGAACCTGGTCCCGACCGAGATCGCCACCGTCATGATCCGCTTGGTCGGCACCCGGGCGACGTAGACGATGTGATGGCCGTCAAGCACCGAGATCGAGGACGACTCGTGCAGCCGTTCCACGAGTTCTTCCAGATGCGGGGCCGCGACCTCGGGCATGGCCAGGCCGGACAGGTAGGCGTAGCCGAGTTCGAGCACCCGGGGCCGGAGCGAGAACTCCCGTCCGTCGCTGCGCACGTACCCGAGCTTCACCAGCGTCAGCAGGAACCGCCGGGCCGCGGCCCTGGTCAGGCCGGTCGCGCGGGCCACCTCGCTCAGACTGAGCCGCTCCCGGTCCGGGCCGAACGCCCGGATCACGGCGAGCCCGCGGTCCAGCGACTGGACGAAATCGCTATCCCGGATGACGCTGCCGTCCATCGTCGTCTTCTCGGGCCTGCCGAGCGGGCGGGAACCCGGCTGGCCGGACTGGCCGGGCGCCGCCAATGGCGGCGCGGCCGCTGCCGGCGCGTCGTCGGCAGACCTGAGCCCGGCCGGAGCTGACGCGCTAGCTGGCCGCTGCGTGGTTCCCATCCCCCAGCATGGTAGCGCCAGGCCGCGAACCCGGCGTGAGCCGGGAACGCCGGCGTCGCGGGGGACTCAGCGGTCGCCGTCGGCGCCCGCCGCGCGCAGGTGCTCGGCGAGTACGACACCCACCTCTGCGGGCGCGGCCACGTTCGCCAGGTGCGCGGCGCCGCGGATCACCCGCAGTCGGGCGCGCGCGATGCCGGAGGCGATCACCGCCCCGTGCGGCGGCGGCGTGGCCGGGTCGTCGGCGCCGGCGACAACCAGGGTCGGCGCGCTGATCGCGGGCAGCGACGAGCGCAGGTCCATCGCCGCGATCGCCTCGCAGCAGCCGGCGTAACCGGCCGGATCGGTCCGCTCAAGCTCGGCGGTGAACTGCGCCCGAACCTCCGGTCGTGCCGCCGTGAACGCGGGGGTGAACCAGCGGCCGACCACCTGCTCGCTGATCGCGGTCATCCCGCTCGATCTCGCCCTGGCCGCCCGGTCCAGCCAGGCGTCAGCGGGCGGCAGGTAGGCGGAGGTGCACACCAGTCCGAGCGCGGAGATCCGGTCGCCGGCCTGGGCGGCCAGCCACATCCCGATCATCCCGCCGAGCGAGATGCCGCAGTAGGCGGCCCGGCCGATGCCGTGGGCGTCGAGCAGTCGGAGCACCCCGGCACCAAGATCGGCGATGGTGTACGGGCCGGCCGCGGCGGGCGTTCCGCCGTGCCCGGGCAGTTCATACCGCAGCAGCCGGTACCGGCCGCCGAACGCGGCCAGTTGCGGGTCCCAGACGGCCCGCGACGTGCCGAGCGAGTTCCCGAGCACCAGCACCGGGGCATCGGCCGGGCCCTCCAGCGATCCGGTCAGCGGAATCGGCTTCGCCGGGCTCATCGCCCGCCCGCCGTGCGCACCGGTCCCCGATCGTCGCGGGCCTCACACATCGAAGAACACCGTCTCGCCGCTGCCCTGCAGGCGGATGTCGAACCGGAACGCCATGCCCTCGCCGACCGGTTCAGCCGGGCCGGCCGGGTCGGCCGGGTCGGCCGCCGCGATCAGGGTGGCCCGGCGGTCCGGGTCGGGGATCGACCCGAGCACCGGGTCCGCGGCGTTCGCCGCCGCCTCGTCGGCGAGGTAGATCCTGGTCACCACCCGGTCGAGCAGACCGCGGGCGAATACCGACACGTCCAGGTGCGGCGCCTGCGGGCGGCCGTCCGGGCCGGGGACGGCGCCGGGACGCAGTGTCACGATCCGGTACTGGCCGTCGTCGTCGGTGGGGCAGCGGCCGAAGCCGCGGAACTCCGGGTTGGCCGGTGCGGCCGGGCCGCGCGGGTCGTCCGGGTGGTCGAACCGGCCGTCCGGGTCGGCCTGCCAGGTCTCGACCAGCGCGTCGGGGACCGGTTCGCCAGCGCCGTCAAGCACCCGGCCGCTGATCGTGATCGCGCCCGACGTGCCCTCGGGCACCACGTACGGGCCATCCGGCCAGGGCAGGCCGATCGCCAGGTACGGTCCGACGGTCTGAGACGGCGTGATCGGCAGGCTCACCGGTCCTCCCCGGATTCGAAGACGGTCGCGTCCCGGCCGCGCAGCACGATGTCCCACTGATACCCGAGCGCCCACTCCGGCTCGGTGGTGCCGAGATCGAAGCCGGCGATCATCCGCTGTCGCGCGGCCGGGTCGGGCACCGAGTTGAAGATCGGGTCCTGGCCGAACAGCGGGTCGCCGGGGAAGTACATCTGCGTGACCAGTCGCTGGGTGAAGGCCCGGCCGAACAGCGAGAAGTGGATGTGAGCCGGCCGCCAGGCGTTCGGGTGGTTCTTCCACGGATAGGCGCCCGGCTTGATCGTGACGAACCGGTAGCGGCCAAGCGAGTCGGTCAGGCAGCGCCCGACCCCGTCGAAATTCGGGTCAAGCGGCGCCGGATGGTTGTCGATGTGATGGGCGTACCGCCCGGCCGCGTTGGCCTGCCAGATCTCGATCAGCGTGTCCGGGACCGGCCGGCCGTCGGAGTCCAGCACCCGGCCGGTCACGATGATCCGCTCGCCGATCGGCTCGCCCGCGTGCCGCGTGGTCAGGTCGGCGTCGGCCGCGGTCACCCGGCCCGCGCCCAGCAGCGGACCGGTGACCTCGGTCAGCAGGTGCGGCAGCAGCACCGGCGGCCGACCGGGCGCGCGCAGCCGCGAGGACCCGTAACTAGGAGTGTCGAGCGGCGGGTGGACACCGGCCGGCCGCTGATAGCGCGGCAGGTCAGGCCGGTCGCTCGCGGCCGGGTCCTGGACCTCGGTCATGGCTTCGCTCCTCGGTTCGGCGTCGCTGGGGCTGTCGTCGCTGGGGCTGTCGTCGCGGGTCTGGCCTGGTCCCCGCTCGGCTTGGTGGCACGCAGCGCCCGCAGGGCGGCTAGCTCCGCATCGCTCGGCGCGGCCACCTCCGTCAGGTCGGGATCCACCCGCAGGTTCCAGCCGGTCGCGGCGCGGACGTCGGGGACGGACACGCCCGGGTAGATCCCGGTCAGGGTGAGCTCGCAGGTGTCCGGGTCGGGTTCCAGGATGCCGAGGTCGGTGATCACCCGGCGCGGTCCCGCCCCGGGGAGGCCAAGCCGCTCCCTCGTGCCCGGTCCGTCGCCGAAGCCGATCGAGGTGACGAAGTCCGCCCGCTCCACGAAGGCCCGGCGGGACTGGCGGATCACCACGATCACCTCGCGGCAGGCCGCGGCGATCTCCGGCGCGCCGCCGGCCCCGGGCAGCCGGACCCGCGGATCGGCGTAGTCCGGCCCGATCACGGTGGTGTTGATGTTCCCGAACCGGTCTAGCTGGGCCGCGCCGAGGAATCCGACGTCGATCCGGCCCGGCTGGAGCCAGTAGTTGAAGATCTCCGGCACGCTGACCACCGCGTCGGCGGTCTCGGCCAGGATTCCGTCGCCGATCGACAGCGGCAGCGCGCCCGGCTTGGCGCCGATCGTGCCCGACTCGTAGATCAGCACCAGTCCGGGTGCGTGGGTCGCCCGGGCCAGGTTGGCCGCCTCGCTGGGCAGACCGATGCCGACGAAGCAGGTCATGCCGTCGGCCAGCGCGCGGGCCGCCGCCACGGTCATCATCTCGTCCGGGGCGTGGCTCACCGGATCACCCCGCCCGGCACCGCGGGCTGCCCGGCGCCGAAGACGTTGTCTGCCAGCCAGGCCTCGAACCGGTCCCGGTCCCTGCTGATCGCGTCCCAGGCGACGTAGAAGTCGTTGTCCCTGGCGGAGTAGCCGAGCGCGTAGGAGGGATGTGCGCCGCCCGGCACCGCCGCGACGTAACTGACCGCCCAGGAGGGCAGCACCACGGCGCCCGGTGTCGGCTCGAGCACGTCCACGATCTCCTCGACCGTGACCACCGACCGGCTTGCGGCGAGCACCGCCTCCTTCTGCACGCCGGTGATGCCCCAGAACTGCACGTTGCCAGCGGTGTCTGCGCGCTGCGCGTGGATCACTGCCACGTCCGGGCGGAGCGCGGCGACGGCGGTCAGCGTCTCGCCGGTGAACGGGCAGACGATCTCGGCAACCCCGGTCGTGTTGGCCGGCAGGCTGGTGCCCCGGTAGCCGCGCAGTACGGCGAACGGCAGGCCGGAGGCGCCGGCCAGGTAGCGGTTGGCCATCCCGGCGTGGCTGTGCTCCTCCAGTTCGAGCGGACCGGGCCAGGCATTCTCGACCGCGTCCCGGAACCGGTGCAGCGAGCCGACCCCGGGGTTACCCGCCCAGGAGAACACCAGCTTGCCGGCGCAGCCGGCGCCGATGAGCTGGTCGTAGATGATGTCCGGGGTCATCCGCACCAGGGTCAGGTCCCGCCTGCCCTGCCGGATCACCTCGTGCCCGGCGGCATGCGGGATCAGGTGGGTGAAACCCTCCATCGCGACCGTATCGCCGTCGTGAATGGCCGCGGCGATAGCCTCCGCCAGCGACGTGATCTGCGCCACCCCGTACCAGCCTCCTCGCCCGGTCACCGAAACGATATCGGCTCGGTCGCTTAGTGAACAAGTGTGCGTACTACGGCGCACCCTCAAGTACCTGGGAGGCGATCGCGAACGCGCTGTTCGCGGCGGGCACCCCGGCATAGATCGCCACCTGCATCAGCACCTCGGCGATCTGCTCCCTGGTCAGCCCGTTGCGCACCGCGGCGCGCAGGTGCAGGGCAAGCTCGTCGTGCTGGCGCAGGGCCGCAAGCGCGGTCAGAGTGATCATGCTGCGCTCGGCCCTGGTAAGTCCCGGCCGGGCCCAGACCTCGCCCCAGGCGTACCTGGTGATCAGGTCCTGGAACGGCGCGGTGAACTCGGTTGCGTTCGCCGTCGCTCGGTCCACGTGTTCGTCCCCGAGCACGGTCCGGCGGATCGCCATGCCCGCGGCTGCCCGGTCCTCATCGGTCGTCATGGGACGTCAGCCTAGGCCGCGGGTGGCCGTACGCCCCGCGCCCGGGGCGGACGGCCCGGGCCGCGGGCCGTTAAGGCTGGTCATCCGACCCGTTGGTGTGCGCGGCCAGGGCGCGCTCGACGAACGTCGAGGCGGCGCCGAGGTAGGACTCCGGCCGGAGGGCGGCCTCGACCGCCTCCGGGCCGATCCCCGCGGCCCGGAGATGATCGGCAGCGACCGGATCGGCGAGCAGCGCGTCGGCCAGTCCGCCGGTTCCGGCCGCCGCCCGCCGGGCCGCCGCCGCCACCAGGTCGTGGGCGGCGATCCGGCCGAGGGCGGGCGCGAGCAGGGCGGCGACGCTCTCGGCGAGCGGGAGGCCGCCCGCCGCGTCCAGGTTGGCGCGCATCCTGGCCGGGTCGGCGCGCAGGCCGGTCAGCATCTGGGCGGTCCAGGCGGCCGCCGACCCGGTCAGCCTGAGCAGGTCCGTCAGCGTCTCCCACTCGGCGTGCCAGGCGCCAGCCGCCCGCTGGTGTTCCTGCTCGGCGGCCGCGGCCAGGGTGGCGAGCAGGCCAGGGGCGCGCCTGGTGCAGCCGAGCACGGCGACCGCGGCGACCGGGTTGCGCTTGTGCGGCATCGCCGATGAGCCGCCCCGGTCCGCGCCGCCGGAATCCGCGCCGCCGGAATCCGCGCTGCCGGGACCCTCGCTCACCTCGGCGACCTCGGACTGCGCGAGCAGTGTCACGTCCCTGGCGATCTTGCCGGTCGCGGCGCAGGCCGCGGTCAGGGCGGCCGCGATGTCGATGACCCTGATCCGGTTGGTGTGCCAGGGCAGATCCGGGGCGGGCAGTCCGATCTCGTCGGCGAGCAGGCTGACCACGGCGGGGCCGGCGGCACCAAGCGCGGACAGCGTGCCGGCCGCCCCGCCGAACTGCACCGCGAGGCGCTCGGTCCGGATCCGGTGCAGCCCGGCCCGGGCCTCGTCCAGTCCGGTCAGCCAGCCGGCCGCCACCAGTCCGAAGGTGACCGGCACCGCTTGCTGCAGCAGCGTCCGGCCCGCCATCGGGGTGTCGGCATGGGCCCGGGCCAGGGCCGCTGCGGCGTCGGCCGCGACGGCGAGGTCGGCGCCGGCCCGGTCCAGCGTCCGGGCGGTTAGCAGCATCATCGCGGTGTCGATGATGTCCTGGCTGGTCGCGCCGCGGTGCACGGCCTGCGCCGCGCCGGGCGGGTCGTCCGGCACCGCGGCGGTGAGCATGCGGACCAGGGCCGGGACCGGGTTACCGGTCGCCGTCGCGCGAGCGCCCAGGTCGTCGACGTCGACGCGGATCGCGCCCGCCGCCGCGGTCACGGCGGCGCCGGACCCGGCGACGGTCAGTCCGGCCCGTTCCAGCGCCCGGGCCAGCGCGGCCTCGGTGTCCAGCATCGCCCGCAGCCAGGCGGCGTCGCCGACGTCGGTGCCGCGGCCGAAGATCGCTCCGAACAGGCCGCCCGCGCTTGATGTAGTCACCACTCCATGATCGCGCGCAGGACCGCGCCAGGATCCGGAACAGGCCGGGGCGCGGAAAACGGAAACTCCCGGCTGGGGAATTCGCCCGGTCGTTACTGCCCGGGCATTTCGGGTCCGGGTGGCCGGTAATTGCCCGCTGTCTTTCGGCTGGGATCCCGAAACAATGACCAGCGCGGTGCCAATGGTCCCGCTCGGCCGGGACCTCCGCGCCTGATTAACCCGGAATTCGCGGCTCATCATGAATCCGTGCGAAGGAAGTGCCTGGTTTGTCAGGGAACCGGCTACGACGCATGCCTGATCTGCCTGGGCACTGGCCAGCGGGCCTGCTCCGGCTGTCACGGCAAGCCGAGAACGGCCTGCCTGATCTGTCACGGGCGGCGGACCGAGCAGTGTCATGGCTGCGCGGGCAGTGGCCGGAGCAAATGGCAGAAATGCGTGTCCTGCCGGGGCACCGGATATCTGTCGCCCTGACCCGGGCGATTGCGCGGTTACCGGCGGCTCACTGCGCGGCGCTGGCCAGTCCGGCCAGCACGGCGACCACGAGCGAACCCAGCGTGGGCAGGTGATAGCCGCCCTCCTGGACCGCGACCACGGGGCCGAGCGCGCCGATCAGTTCGCCGGCCCGCCGGTAGCCGTCCGCCGTCACCCGTAGCGGGCTCTCCGGGTCGGCCTCGGCGGCGTCCACGCCCAGCGAAAGCACTACCGCGTCGACGCCGCGCCGCGCCGCATGGTCGCGGAGCGTGCCGACCGCGGCCAGCCAGTCCCGGTCGCTGGTCCCCTCCGGCAGCGGCAGGTTGAGGTTGGCGCCCTCGCCCGGGCCGGCGCCGCGCTCGGTGGGGTAGCCGGCATAGTGCGGGAACCAGCCTGCTCCCGGATCGACGTGCACGCTGCCGTAGCTGACATCGCCGCGGTCATAGAAGATCGCCTGGGTGCCGTTGCCGTGATGAGCGTCGATGTCGATCACCGCGACCCTGCTCGCGCCGGCGTCGCGCAGTGCCTGGGCCGCGATCGCCGCGTTGTTCAGGTAGCACGAGCCGCCGTAGGCGGCCGGGCCGGCGTGGTGGCCGGGCGGGCGGCAGAGCGCGTAGGCGGTACGGGCGCCGCCCGCGACCAGGCCGGCCGCGGTTACCGCGCTATCCGCCGCGGCCGCGATCGCCTCCCAGCTACCCGGCCCGACCAGGGTCATCGTGTCGTAGCAGTAGCGGCCGACCCGGCCGTGCAGCGCGGCCGGGTCCCGCATCGGCAGGCCCGCCAGCAGTCCGGGGGTGGGAAAGACGTACGGGACGACCCGGTCCCGCCCGTGCTCGGCCGGGTAGCCTGCCGCCTCCCAGTCCGCCCACACCGTTGCCAGGTGCTCCACCAGTGCGGCGTCGTGCACGGCGAGCAGCGGCGCCCGGCCGTGTCGTTCCGGCGAGCGGATCTCGGCGCCCGCGGCGGCTACCGCGTCCAGCAGCACCCGGCCCCGGTCGGGCACCTCCGTGCCAGGTTCCCGGACGCCTAGCCAGACCTCCCCGGCCGGCTCGTGCCGCAGGCAGTCCGGGCTCCAGACGACCGGCAGGCCGGCTAGCGGGTCAGGGGTCACGTTCGCACGCTCCTTCGGGGCGCCGCCGGACGCCGACGCTGCCCCGGCGGCCGGCCCGCCGCTGGCGATGAGTCATGATCGTCCGATGACACGGGTAGCCGACCTGGGCATCAGGATAGGCATCATGCCATCCGGCCCGACCGCCTCGATCGTGGACGTCCCCGGGGTGGGCGTGGGCCACGCGACCATCTGGCGGGACGAGCCGGCCCCCCCGGCCGGCCGGGGCGTCGCCCGGACCGGCGTCACGGTCATCGATCCCGGCGGCAACCTGTTCCGCAGCCCGGTGCCGGCCGGCGGCGCGGTCCTGAACGGGGCGGGGGAGTGCACCGGCTTCCTAGCCGCCGCCGAGTGGGGACTCGCCGAGAGCCCGATCTTCCTGACCTCCACGATGCAGCTTGGCCGGGTGTACGACGCGGCCTGCGAACTGCTGATGGAGCAGGACCCGGGGATCGGGACCGACGACGTGATCATCCCGATCGTGGCCGAGTGCGACGACAGCTTCCTCAACGACGCCCGCCGGATGCAGGTGACCGCCGCCGATGTGCGGGCGGCGCTGGAGGCGGCGCGGGCCGGGGCCGGCGGACCGGCGCCTGCCGAGGGCGCGGTGGGCTCCGGGACCGGCATGAGCTGCCTGGGCTTCAAGGGCGGGATCGGCACGGCGTCCCGGATCGTTCCGTCCGGTCACGTGGTCGGGGTGCTGGTGATGACCAACTTCGGCGAGCAGGACCGGCTGACCGTGGACGGGGTGCCGGTCGGCCGGATGCTGCCGCCCGCGCCCGAGTCGGCGCCGGTGCCGCCGCCGGCCGGGTCCTGCATCACCGTCATCGTGACCGACGCCCCGCTGGACGCGGCCGCCTGCGCCAGGCTGGCCCGGCGGGCCGGGCTCGGCCTGGCCAGGACGGGGTCGACCGCGCACCACGGCAGCGGCGAGATCTTCCTGGCGCTGGCCACCGGCCT
>JAJYTW010000194.1 GCA_021792855.1 Actinomycetes bacterium | reverse complement strand
GGTGCCGGCGGCGGGGTCCCAGATCCGGGCGGTCCCGTCGCTGCTGCCGGTGGCGAGCAGGAGCCGTCCGCCGGGCCCGGTGCCGAGCGCCACCGCGGTCACCCGGCCGGTGTGGCCCGTGAGCGGGCTGCCGATGAGGGTGCCCGTGGCGGGGTCCCAGATCCGGGCCGTCCGGTCCCAGCTGCCGGTGGCGAGCAGGAGCCGTCCGCCGGGCCCGGTGCCGAGCGCCACCGCGGACACCGGGCCGGTGTGGCCGGTGAGCGCGAGGAGGCTGTCGTCCTGGGCTACCGTCGCCAGGTGCGGGTGGTAGAGCGCATGTGCAGTGGTGTCCGGACGGTGTTCTTTGGTGCCGGTGAGGGCCAGCCGAGCTTCGGCAAGGTAGGCCGCGTTAGCACTGGAATCAGTGCCTAGCAGGGGCCGTGCCCGCCGGTAGATGCGTGCGGTCTGGCGGAGTTCCGGATTGGCAGGTGAGAGCAGCGGTGTCAGGGTGACCGGATCAGCTGCCGCGAGATATCCGTCATCATCGGTCAGGTCGGCGAGCTCTCGGTCTCCGGCTGCGGCCGCGTGCTGGGCGAGATAGGTCGTCAGGTAGGGGTGCGCGGTCAGCCAGTCTGGCCCGCCGTCCGGCGCTGCCGGTACCGTGCGGCGCAGCGCCCGGGTGATTGCCTCCTCGGTGCGCGAACGGCGCGCTTCCCATGCTGTCGCCGCTCCCAGGTCAGCTTCGTGCTGCTCCGATGTCGGTTCGCCGCGCAGGTGGGCGGCGAGCAGATCGTGGAACGGCCGGTACACCGATCGCTGGCCCGGGCCGAGGTCCTCGACGATGTACCCGCCTGCCTTGCGGAGCAGCCACCGGATCGCGTCATTGCTGATGTTCTGAGTGTCGGCACTACCGCTGGTTTCGGCGATCGCGCGGGCCACCGGCTCCCAGATCGTCTCCCAGGGCAGCCCGGGTCCCCGGGCCCAGGCCAGGGCCGTCAGCAGGACCCGGGCGAGCGGCTGCTCGTCGCCCAGACGGGCCAGGTCTTCGTCGAACGCGTCGGCGATGCTGGCGGGTAGTCTGGCGAGCCACTCCGGGCTGGACGGGTCGGCCGGTACGGGGCGGTTCCGGACCGAGAGCGCGATCAACCGGGCGAGCAGGAACGATTCCGCCCCGCCCGCGCTGGCGGCGCGGCGGGCAATCTGGGCGGCCACGGCGCCGGTGAGGTCCTGACCGGCATCCTGATAGCCGGTGGCGACGCCGATTTCGGCGTCGGCGGTCAGGAGCTGGCTGACGTAGGCCTGCAGGGCCTCAGGATCGTGATACTCAGCGGCGTCCAGATCGAGGATCATGTCGGCGTCTGTCAGTGATGACAGGACGTGGCGGCGGGTACCGGTGACCACGCTCACGCCGGGCTGGCCTGCCAGCGGCGCTGCGAGGCTCGTGAGCAATGTTGATGGCGATGCCGCCTCGTCGACCGCGTCGATCACAACGATCTGCGGGGAGGTCAGCGGCCGGGCATCAAGCTCCTCGATCAGCCCGGCCGCCGATGCCGAGGTGCGGCCCAGAGCCTGCGCGACCGCGGTCGCGGCCTGATCGGTGGACAGTCCCCGCGCGTGCACGGACGTGACCGGCAAGTGTGCCGGGATCAGGCCCGCTGCATGCTGCAGCAGCGAGCCTGACCCGGTCCGCAGTAGGCCATCGCGGAAGTCCGGCTGGGTGAGCAGCACCGGAAGGCTCAGCAGCGCGGACTTCCCGGTGCCCGGGCTGCCGGTGACGACGGCAAGCCGGCCTGGCGTGAGCCGGTTGAGCCAGCCGGCAAGACGCTCGACTGCGCGCAGCCGCCCGGTTCGGCCGGTCAGGTACGACCCTGTGGTCGTGTCCTGCGGGCCCGCCTGCACGCGTGACAGCCAGTGCTGCTCGTCCACGGTCAGTCCGGCCACGCCGGGCTGGTAGCCGGGGTTGCGGAAGAACTCAGGCACTCCCGGGGACCCGGACGCCGGCACGAACAGGCGGGCGATCTGCTCGACCTGGCCTGTCATCCCTTCACCGGAGATGGCCTTGTTGACCTCGCCGACGATGCTGTCCAGCGACAGGAATTCCTGAGATGGCCCGCTGAGGGGCTGCTCGAGTACGCCGCGGAGGGCGCGGGCGAACTGGCCGGCGACCGCGTACTGCACGGGCCCGGCGGTGGCGATGACCCACGTCCTGTCGTTTCCGGCGCCGTTCAGCGCGTCGCGGATCATGGCCATGCCAGCCGCCCCGGCGTAACAGCAGTCCAGGATGACCAGCACTGCGGGCTGGCTGGCAAGCGGTTCGCCGTTGCCATCCAGGGCAACGGTGAGCTCCAGCAGGTCACGGGCGGCCAGCGCGGAATCGCTCAGCAGGGCACCCGGCCCGGATTCCCGACCGACTAGGTAGAAAGTGCCGCGCGGCAGGTCAGCGCCATGACCGGTGTAGTACACGACAACCGCGGGCGCGGCGGCCGCAGCCCGGCGCACGGCGCCGCGCAGCGTGTCTCGCTCGGGGTCGAGCAGGTAGCCCGGATCGGCGGTCACCGCCGTGAAGCCCGCCTCCGTCAGCACCTCGACCACGGTCCGGAGCGACTCCGGCACGTCTTCCAGGCGGGCGTAATCCTGACTGGCGTACTGCTCGATGCCCGCCGCCAGCAGCGCGCGCTGCGGGCCAGATGCGCTAGCCGAGGACATCGCCGAGCGCGCTTCCGGTCTGGCTCGCGTTCAGGTACCGGCTGATCGCGTGCGGATCGTCGCCGTTGTCGACGATCCGGTCGCTGACCGCCGTCCCGGGAACAGCGCCGGGAAACAATGGCTTCAGGTCTTTCCGGAGCGCGACGATGTCATCCCTGGCGGCTACGTTGACCCACGTGCGCACCTGTCCCGGCCAGGTACCCGCCCCGGCCGTTGGCCGCGGCGTCAGCCGGTCGAAGATCACGTTCGGGATTCCGAGCGGAGAGCCAAGCGTGACCAGCAGTTCCACGCGCTCGGGCCGCTCCCGGCACAGGAACTCATACGCAGCCACCGACCCCAGCGAGTGGCCGATCACCACTGCGGTGTCCGCGCTGACCTGACTGCCGATCCGGCCGAGCACTGCCTGCTTCACGCCCTGATCTGTCAGGAAGGCGGTGACCTGCTTCAGATCCCTGATGAACGCGCGCTGCGCCACCTTCGCGAACGTCCTCGAGCGGGCCAGTCGAGCCAGCATGACCTGCGTGGTGGCCGCTCGCGCTCCCATTGCCCCTGCGGGCTCGCCCAGCGCAGGATCGGCGGTGATCGCCGCTTCGTAGAGCGCCGTCAGCAGATCCTGCTCCGGACCCGGACGGATATCGGCAGCCGTGTAGGGCGGGTCTGCCGCGGCCATCGCTCCCGGCGGCCGGAACAAGTCGCCGAAGAACGCGACCCGCACATCCTGCGTTGACAGGTCATGCGCTAGATCGTCATAGCCAGCCGCGACCAATCCATCCCGGATCCCGGTCAGCCACACGCCGGAGAGCTGATAAGGACCGCCGTACTGCTGGCCGATCCCGTGAATCCCGACAATCTTCGCCACGTAAGCGTTCTAGCAGACAACCTCGTAGCATTCACGTAATCGGCTCACCGAACATCTCTGCCGCCCTCCGGAAAGCATGAATGGCGCCAAGCCATGATCACGGCGCGCTGCGGTTGCCCGGTGTCCATCGGAAGAGGTCGGAGGCGGGGACAGGGGCAGTGCGGAGCTCGGGTCGGGCGCACGTCGCGCTCTTCCGCGGGCCCGTGATCTGGCCGGGACCCGGCGGTGAACATCGTTCCCGGGCACGGGCCCGGTAGCGCGCCTCAGCGCACGAAGGTTCCCCGGCCCTGGACCGTCACGACCAGATCCTCGTCACGGAGCACCTCGATCGCCCGCCGCACGGTGCCGCGGGCGATGCCGTAACGCTGGATCAGCGTGGTCTCGCTCGGCACTGGCTGATCGGCGGCAAGCTCGCCCGACTTGATCTGCTCGCGCAAAATGGACGCCAGCTGCCGGTAGGCGGGCACCGCGGAGCGCAGGTCGATCTGCTTCGGATCCACGATGCCATGACACACGGCTACTTGACGTGTTCAATGAGTGGTACGACTAGGACGACCTAGACGACCAGGACGAGTAGATCTAGCATGAGCCTATGGATGCCCGCTCTGAGCAGCAGGAAAACCACCTAGTCCGGCATCAGCAGTACCGCCCGGAGGACGCTCGCGAACTACTTGCCCGAACCGTCGAACTGCCGTCTGACCAGCGCGGCCTGCTGGGCGTGCTGTGCGAGTACCGGGCAGCCCTCGTCGCCCTGCTTGCCTCGCAAGGCGCAGTTGGCGGACCCGTCCGGCATTGTTGATGAGTCTGGCCGCCAGTGGCACTTCAGGCTTGCCCTGCAGAGGGCGGTCTGGAACTGCCCGAAGGTATATATATGGGCCGCTTCGTTGGTAGTTCAAATCAGTCGTGGCGACGAGTCGCGCCGTTCACATTCCCGGCCTCGTGCTTAGACAGCACTTGCGGCAAGCACGTGTGGCTCCGGGCCTCACCAAGATCAACAGTGCGGTAATGGTCCCGTGTGGGCTTCGCCACTGGAACGTCGTCGGCGACTCAGGCGACTCAGGCGACTCATCTTCCAGCCTCAGGCGTTCTCCTCTGGGCTGTCACCCAGAGGAGTGAACCGCCCCGGCGAGTCCGGAGACTTTCTAGTTTGAGGCTCCCGTGATCACGGGGGCCTGGTGGTGAGCGTAGTGCGCCTGCTCGGCCTCGACGGGTGTGAGGTCGTCGCAGTACTCGAACGGCCGGCGGTGGTTGAACCAGTCGACCCATTCTGCGGTGGCGATCTCGAGGTCGCCGGAGCCCTTCCACGGGCGGCGGGGCTTGATCAGCTCAGTCTTGTACAGGCCGTTCACGGACTCGGCGAGGGCGTTGTCGAACGATTAACCGGCTAATGATCTTGGAATTTTGTATTGGCCGGTTAACGTGTTCAGCTGGTGTGGCTGGTCAGCTGGCGGATCTGCTCTTCGTGGCGGCGGACGCGGCGGGCGAGGGCGTTGAGCGCGGTGCGCAGGAGCGCGATCTCGTCGGTGATTCCGGCCAGGGCTCCGGTGTCGGCGGCGCGGTGCCGGTGGTCCTCGACGATGGCGCGCAGCGCGGGGTTGCGGTAGAGGGTGGTGCGGCCTATGCCGGTGATGGCGGCGACGGCTGTGAAGGTGACTGGCTGGCCGTCGTGGCGCAGCCGGGCGCATGCCTTGTCCGCGCGCGCCAGGGCGCTGGCGCTGTTCATCCTGCCTGTGCCTGGCTGATCAGGGCGTCGAGCCGGGCGATGAGCGCCTGGTGCCGTTGGGCTTCGGTGATCCAGCCGCGCTTCTCGGCGTCTTCGGCCAGGGCGGCGGCGTCGGCGCGCTGGGCGGCCAGGACGGGCAGGAAGGTTGCCTCGGTGCGGAAGCTGGGGCAGTGCTCGCAGATGTTGGCGTAGGTGCAGGCTCCCTGTGCGGGCGCGCGCAGGCAGATGCCGCCGGCGAGCCTGGACTTGACTAGCGGCGTGTTTTTCCAGTCCGCGCCGCCGGTGATGTCGGCCAGCGGCAGGGTAATCCGGCCGGCCGGGGGCGTGCGGGCCTGCTGCCTGGCCAGGTCGAGGGCGCGCTCGTATTCGGCTTTCACGGTGGCGTCGAACAGGCGCCCGTAGCGCAGGCTCATCTCGGCGGAGGCGTGGCCCAGCAGCGCCATCAGTGACTGCAGCGACACGCCGGCATTGACGAGGGCGGTGGCGTAGGTGTGCCTGAGCTGGTGGGAGGTGATGTGACCGAGCCCGGCGGCCTGGGCGGCGCGGTCCAGCTCGGCGCGGACGGCGTTCTGGGACAGCCGGCGGCCGTGGTGGGTGAACAGGAACTGGGCTTTGCGCCGGTAGCGGGGATGCGGCAGCGGCCGGCCGTGCGAGCGGATGGCGGTGATGTGGTCGATCAGCTGCACGATCTCGCCGTCGAGGGGGACCATCCGCTCGGTGTCCAGCTTGCCCAGGGGGATCTTCAGCCAGGACCCGTGGCCGGGCAGCTCGTGCACGCAGTCCAGCTCGAGGTCGAGGAGCTCGCCGATCCGCAGCCCGCAGGCGCGCTGCAGCCGCAGGGCGCAGGCCGCCAGCTCGTTGCCGGGCTGGTCGCGCAGCTGCGCGGTCAGCCGCCGGTCGGCGTCGGCGGGCAGGTAGCGCGGCAGGACCTGCGGGAGCCTGGGGTTGTCGTCGCGGAACATCAGCTTGCGCGGCGGCGCGTCGGGCCAGCCCCACTCGGTGATGTCGGTCAGGAAGCACGTGACGGCCAGCACCCGCCGGGACCGGTCCGCGACGGTGATCAGCTCGCCGCTTCCGGGCCTGGTCGCCTCGGTCAGCGCGGTCAGGTAGGGCTCGATATGCCGGCGGCGGTCCAGCAGGGCGAGCGACTCCAGGCCGGGATCGGCCCGGGCGAGGAACTCGCCGAAGTGCCGGAGCCGGGTGGCGATCGCCGAGACAGTGTGGCGCTGGCAGGTCGCGCGCTTGCGCTCCAGGTAGGCGATCATCGGAGCGCGGACTGCCGGGCGCACCCCGGCGAGCCGCTCGGCGAACGGGAGAGGCCCGCCGGCCCTGGGCGGCTCATCGACGATCCCCAGATGGAACAGCACCCGCTGGGCGTTGCTCACAGCAGCCAGGTAGTGATGATGGCCCTTGCCGGTGCGCTCGTTCCTGTCGTGGCAGGCCGCGGTGAAGTCGGCCAGGTCGGCCAGGGTCAGCCCGGACAGCGGCCGGCCGGCCTGGATCAGCAGCCGGGCGGGGACCTGCGAGCCGGTGGCGAACCGGACCCGCTCGGTGAACCCGAGCTGCTCAGCCGCGGCCATGAACCGGGCGATGTCGGCCGCCAGCGGCGAGAGGCCGATCTCCCGCCAGATGCTCGACAGCTTGCGTTCCAGCAGGTAGTCATATCCCGGCCGGAGCATCCGGTGCAGCATCAGGAACGTGATCAGCGGCCGGGTCGAGGGGCCGGCCGACAGCCGGGCCTCCAGCGGCTGGCACGCCCATGCCTGCGGGTCGGGCCAGCGGCCGAAGAACACCCGTGCCGCCCACCGGTAGGGCTGGCTGGCCCGGCCGGTCACGGCCAGGTAGTCCAGGTAAGCGGCGAGCGGGTCAGGGCTGAGATCGCATGCGGTCGCGGGCAGCATCGAATTCTGCTTTCACGTGAGCGGGAGCCAGATGGATATACCGGGCGGTGGTGTCGACATGGGCGTGACCCAGCAGCGCCTGCATCACGGCCAGGTCCACCCCGGCCCCGGCCAGCGCGGTGCCGAACGTGTGCCGCAGAGCATGCGGATGCCCGCCGGCCACGCCCGACAGCCCGCGGTGATACCGGAAGATCGTGCGCAGCCCCGCCGCGGTCAGCGGCTGCCCGCGGCTGGGGCCCTTGGCCGCCACGAACAGCCGCGGCGAGGAGGTCTCGGGCCGCTCGGCCAGCAGGTAGACCTGGATCACCGAGGCGACGTCGGCGTCCAGCGGAACCCGGCGCTCCCGGCTGCCCTTGCCGGTCACCTTCAGCCACCGGCCGCCGATGTCGGCGTCAGCGACGTCCAGGCCGAGCACCTCGGCCGAGCGCAGCCCGCAGTAGAGCATCAGCCCGGCGATCGCGCGGTCGCGCCAGGTGCGGAAGCTCGCCAGCAGCTCGGCCGCCTCGGCCTGCTCCAGGCCGCGGGGCAGCCGCCGCGGCTCGCGCAGCCGCAGTGACGACCGGTCCTTCGGCCGGCGGGCGACGTGCGCGAGCATGCCCGACCGCTCCCCGGCGGCCCGCCACCGGGCCTCGCGTCCCTTCGGGACCGGGCTGACCGCGCGCGGGTCGCGCATCGACGCGAACGTGAACAGGCCCGAGATCGCCGCCAGCCGCCGGTTGATCGTCGCGGCCGCGTACTGATCCATCCGCCGCCCGGTCATCGTGACGACGTTCGGGCCGGGACGGCCCGCGATCGTGGCCTCCCGGCAGGCCCGCAGGAACCCCAGCAGAACCTCCGTCGTCACCCCGGCCAGGCCGATATCCTCCTGGCCCAGCCAGCGGCAGAATGCCAGCAGGTCGAACCCATAAGCGCGGACCGTCCTCGGCGAGTAATTCCGGTCAGCCAGGTAGGCCAGGTACTCGTTCACCAGGCCGAACGACTCACTGCCCGGACCCGACACCAGCCAGCTGCCGTCGCGTTCCTCAAGGCGCAGCCCCCGCTCCGCGTTCACGAGGAACACATGTACCGCCGATGAGCCGACACTGCCAGTACCTGCACAGTCACGGCATGTCGCTGACCTGGAACCCCACCATGGTTAGCCGGTTAAGAGGGATATCCCGGTGCGGCCTACCGATTGGCGGACGCCGAGCCGCTCTAGCACCGCCGCGAACTCCGCCGAGGTATAGTTGCTGCCACGGTCGGAATGAAAGATCGCGCCGGCGG
>JAJYTW010000193.1 GCA_021792855.1 Actinomycetes bacterium | reverse complement strand
AACCCCCCCAGGGCCGGAAGGCAGCAAGGGTACGCGGGCTCTGGCGGGTGTGCGAGGGGTCCCTTCCCCTCCCGGCGAGGATGAGGTCATGGCAGGCGACGTCCCTAATTCCGGCCAGAACGAAGCCTCAGCCACCCCTGCCGAATCGGAGCCCAGCGCGTCCCGGCCGAGCATGCCCGAGGCCCCGCTCGCCCTGTACCGGCGCTACCGCCCATCTACCTTCGCGGAGGTCAAGGGCCAGGAGCACGTCACCGAACCGCTCCGGCAGGCGCTGCGCAGCGGCCGGGTGCACCACGCCTACCTATTCAGCGGCCCGCGCGGCTGCGGCAAGACATCCAGTGCCCGGATCCTGGCCCGCTCGCTCAACTGCGAACAGGGACCGACGCCGGATCCGTGCGGCACCTGTGCCTCGTGCGTCGCCCTCGCGCCGTCCGGCCCGGGCAGCATCGACGTGATCGAGATCGACGCCGCGTCGCACGGCGGCATCGACGACGCGAGGGATCTGCGCGAGCGGGCGTTCTACTCGCCGGTCTCGGCGCGCTACAAGATCTACATCATCGACGAGGCGCACATGGTGACCGGCGGCGGCTTCAACGCCCTGCTGAAACTGGTCGAGGAACCCCCGCCGCACCTGAAGTTCGTCTTCGCGACGACCGAGCCGGACAAGGTCATCCCAACGATCCGGTCGCGGACCCATCACTACGCGTTCCGGCTGGTCCCGCCGACGGTCCTGCGCGAGTTGCTCGAGAACATCCTGCGGTCGGAGCAGATCCCGTACGAGCCGTCCGTCCTGCCGGTCGTCATCCGGGCCGGCGCCGGCTCGGCGCGGGACACGCTGTCTGTCGTCGACCAGCTCATCGCCGGGTCGGATGCGTCCGGGCTCCGCTATGACCGAGCGATCGCGCTGCTCGGCTACACCGACGACGCCCTGCTCGACGAGGTCGCCGAGGCGTTCGCCGCCGGGGACGGGGCGGCCGTGTTCCGTACCATCGACCGCGTGGTCGAGGCCGGGCACGATCCGCGCCGGTTCGCCATGGACCTGCTCGACCGGCTGCGCGACCTGATCGTGCTGGCGGCCGTGCCCGACGCCGGCGCCTCCGGCCTGCTCGAACTGCCCGAGGACCGGCTAGAGCGGATGAGCGCGCAGGCGGCCGGCTTCGGCCAGGCCCGGCTCGTACATGCGGCGGAAACGGTCAGTTCGGGGCTGGTCGAGATGCGCGGGGCCACCTCCCCCCGGCTACTGCTTGAGCTGATGTGCGCGCAGGTCCTGCTGCCCCCGCCCGGTCCGCCGGCCGGACTCCGGCAGGCGCCGCCCGCCCGGCCAGGCACGGCGGGGTCGGATGACCTGCTGGCGCGAGTTGAGCGACTGGAACGGTGGGCCCGGACCGCGGCTATCCCGGCCGCGGGTTCCCCGGGTGCGGGCGCGCCTTCCGCACGACCAGAGCCCGAGCCGCAGAGGGCCGGGACTCCGGCCGGCGACCGGCCGTCCGGCGACCGTCAGCCGGGCCCGCCGTCGGCCGACCAGGAGCGCCAGTCGCCACCGTCGCGGCCCGCGGCCGCCGGCCACCCGCCCGCTGCGCCCGCTGCGCCCGGCCCGCTCGACACGGCGACCCTGCTGGACCGCTGGCCGGATGTGCTGGACGCGGTACGGCAGATCCGCAAGACCCCCTGGATCCTGCTGACCAGCTACGCCGGCGTGGAGTCGATGGAGGGCACCGTTCTGACGCTGTCCTTCGACACCGAGGGCAACGCCAAGGGATTCGGGACCAGCGGGAGCGACAACGACCTCGCCGACGCGATGGAGGCCATGTTCGGGTTCCGGCCGGCCATCCGGACCATCGCCTCGCCGGCCGGCGGGCGGGGTGCCCGGGGCCGCGCGCGGGGCCGGGGCGACGGCGATCCGGGGCCGGCCCCGGCGCACGCCGGGCAGTATGGCGAACCGACTGGCCGCCCGATCGCAGACGCGGATCGCAGCGCGGGCGATCCGGACGGTGCAACCGGTTCCGGTCGTCCGGCCGGACAGCCCGGTACTGCGCGGCAGGATGGCATGTCCGATTCCGGCGGCTCGGCCGCACCCGCCCCGGACGACGCACCCGCCCCGGACGCACCCGATCCAGATGACGTACTCGGCCCGGACGACGCACCCGATCCAGGGGACGCGGTCGGCCGGCCGGTCGGCCAGGTCCCCGAGCGGCCCGGCGGTTCCGGCGATGGCGAGCCTGGCCCGGTGACGCCAGCTGCACAGCGGCCAGTTGCCGTGACCGACGACCCGCGGTTCATGACCGACGACGACGCCGGGTTCGACGGACTGGTCGGCAGCGACCTGATCGCCAGGGAACTCGGCGGGAAGCTGATCGAGGAGACCGGCGCGGCTGATCCGCCGCGCGGCGGCTTGCCGGACGGGCCCGGGTGAGGTAGGTCGTAGGCTCGTGGTGACGGCGCCGCCGCCTGTGGCGGCACGCCTCGGAGCAGATCAGGCCGTGGCCGGACGGACGGAGACCGGCCGGGTGAGAAAGCAGGTGAGTGCGGCATGGAACCAGGCGGGCAGCTCGATATGCAGCAGCTCCTGGCTGCCGCGGCCCAGGTGCAGAGCCAGCTGGCCAGCGCCCAGCAGCAGCTGGCCGAGACGAAGATCACCGGCACGGCCGGCGGCGGCCTGGTCACGGCCACTGTGAACGGCCAGGGCGAGCTGATCGACCTGGCCATCAAGCCCGCTGCGATCGACGTCACCGATCCCGCGGATGCCGCGCAGACCCTGGCCGACCTGGTGCTAGCCGCGTGCCGGGACGCCTACCGGGCGCTTGGCGAGGCGCAGGCGGACATGATCAGCCCGCTGACCGGAATGCTCGGCCAGGGGCTCGGCGGTCTGCCCGGGATGCCCGGACCCGGGAGCTTCCCGGGCCTGCCCGGACTGCCGCCGCAGACGGCCAGCGGCGACCCGGCCGGCGGCGGAGCCGGCGGGAGCTGACTTGTACGAGGGTGTGGTCCAGGACCTGATCGACGAGCTTGGCCAGCTTCCCGGCGTGGGCCCGAAGGGCGCCCAGCGGATCGCGTTCCACCTGCTCACCGCGGATCCTGACGACGTACGGCGGCTGGCCGCCACGCTGATTCAGGTGACCGAGAAGGTCAAGTTCTGCCGGATCTGCGGGAACGTGGCCGAGAACGAGGAGTGCAAGGTCTGCCGGGACACCCGGCGCGACCCGTCCGTCATCTGCGTCGTCGAGGAACCCAAGGACGTCGCGGCGATCGAGAAGATCCGCGAGTACCGGGGCCGGTATCACGTGCTCGGCGGGGCGATCAGCCCGATCGACGGGGTCGGTCCCGATGACCTGCGGATCAGGGAACTGATGACCCGCCTGGCCGACGGCGCGGTCACCGAGGTGATCCTGGCGACCGACCCGAACCTGGAGGGCGAGGCGACCGCCACCTACCTGGCCAGGCTGATCAAGCCGCTGGGTGTGCGGGTGACCAGGCCCGCCAGCGGCCTGCCGGTCGGCGGCGAGCTTGAGTACGCCGACGAGGTCACCCTCGGCCGGGCCTTCGAGGGCCGCCGCACCCTGAACGTCTGACCGCTTGACGCGCTGCGGCCACCCGGTTTCACCCAGGTAGACTCGGTGACCGCTGACGGTCGCGGCCCCGTCGACGGCCGCCGGCGGCAGATGACTGACGGCGGCCCGGGGCGCTCCGGGGGCCGGACTCGCGAGGAGCGGCGCGTCTTGACACTGATCGTGCAGAAATACGGCGGATCATCCCTCGGCGATGCCGACGGCATCAAGCGCGTGGCCCAGCGGATCATCTCCACGCGCAAGGCGGGCCACCAGGTCGTGGTCGTCGTCTCCGCGATGGGCGACACCACCGACGAACTGCACGACCTGGCGCTCCAGGTGAGCCCGATGCCGCCGGCCAGGGAACTCGACATGCTGCTCACCGCCGGGGAGCGGATCTCGATGGCACTGGTCGCGATGGCCATCGCCAACCTGGGCTTCGAGGCCCGGTCCTTCACCGGATCGCAGGCCGGCGTGATCACCGACTCCGCGCACGGCAAGGCGCGGATCATCGATGTCACCCCGGGCCGGATCGCCTCCGCCCTGGCCGACGGGGCGATCCCCATCGTGGCCGGCTTCCAGGGCGTGTCGCAGGACAGCAAGGACATCACCACCCTCGGCCGGGGCGGGTCGGACACCACGGCGGTGGCCCTCGCCGCCGCGCTTGGCGCGGAGACCTGCGAGATCTACACCGACGTGGACGGCGTGTTCACCGCGGACCCGAGAATCGTCCCCGCAGCACATCGCATCCCGCGAATTAGTTACGAGGAAATGCTGGAGATGGCCGCGAGCGGCGCCAAGGTGCTGCATCTGCGGTGCGTGGAGTACGCCAGGCGGTACGCCATGCCGATCCATGTCCGGTCCTCGTTCAGCAGCAAGGAAGGCACGTGGGTCACTCACGCGCCGGACCCCCAGTCGGAGGAAGACGCTATGGACCAGCCGATGATCACCGGAGTCGCGCACGACCGGAGCGAGGCCACGATCACCGTTTCCGGCATCCCCGACAAGGTCGGCGTGGCCGCGAGCATCTTCCGCACGGTCGCCTCGGCCAGCATCAACATCGACATGATCGTGCAGAGCACGTCGCGGACCACCGGGCAGGCGGACATCTCGTTCACGCTGCCGCGGCAGGACGTCCCGGCGGCGATGACCGCCCTGCGGGACGTGCAGGGCGAGGTCGGCTTCACCTCGCTCGTCTTCGACGACAGCATCGGCAAGATCTCGCTGATCGGCGCCGGCATGCGCTCCCATCCCGGAGTCAGCGCCGAGTTCTTCGGCGCCCTGGCCGACGCGGGCGTCAACATCCGGATGATCTCCACCTCGGAGATCCGGATCTCCGCCGTCGTCGATGCCGCGGACCTGGACCCCGCGGTCACCGCGACGCACCGGGCGTTCGGCCTGGAGGACGGCGAGACCGAGGCCGTCGTCTACGGCGGGACCGGCCGGTGAGCGGCCAGGGTAACCGCCTGGTGCCGGCCGGCGGCGACCGCCCGGTCCTCGCCATCGTCGGCGCGACCGGCGCGGTCGGCACGATCATGCGGGACGTCGTGTCCACCCGGGCCGACATCTACGGCGAGATCCGGTTGCTCGCCTCGGCCCGGTCGGCCGGCCGGATGCTCGAGGTCCGGGGCGAGCAGGTCGCGGTCAGGGAACTGACCGCGGCGGCCTTTGACGGCGTCGACATCGCGATGTTCGACGTGCCGGACGAGGTATCGGCGGCCTGGGCACCCATCGCGGCCGCCCGCGGCGTGACCGTGATCGACAAGTCCGGCGCGTTCCGGATGGACCCCGACGTCCCGCTGGTCGTTCCCGAGGTCAACCCGGACCAGGCGTTCAACCGGCCGAAGGGGATCATCTCGGTTCCGAACTGCACCACTCTGTCGCTGATCGTGGTGATGGGCGTGCTGCACCGGGCCTACCGGCTGCGGCAGATGTTCGCGGCGTCCTACCAGGCGGCCTCGGGCGCCGGGCAGGCGGGCACTGAGGCACTGTACGACCAGATCGAGGCCGTGGCCGGCGACCGGACACTCGGCCGCCGGCCGGGCAACGTGCGGTCCGCGGTGCCGGACAGCGGCCCGTTTCCCGCGCCCCTGGTGCTCAACGTGGTCCCGTGGGCCGGCTCGCTCCGCCCGGACGGCTGGTCGTCCGAGGAGCTCAAGATCAGGAATGAGACCCGCAAGATCCTCGGCGTCAACGACATCGCGATCACGGCGACCTGCGTCCGGGTGCCGGTCGTGACCGGTCACTCGCTGGCGCTGCACGCGATGTTCGACTCCGAGGTCAGCCGGGACGACGCCCGCAAGCTGCTGGCCGACGCGCCGGGCGTGGTGCTGGTCGACGAGCCAGAGACCGGCGAGTACCCGATGCCGATCGACGCCGTCGGGACCGACCCGACCTGGGTCGGCCGGATCAGGCAGAACCCGGACGACCCGCGCGGCCTTGAGCTGTTCGTGTGCGGCGACAACCTGCGCAAGGGCGCGGCGCTGAACGCGGCCCAGATCGCCGAGTTGCTGGTCGAGCGCGGGCTCTAGGCCGGGCCGACCGGCGGGTCCTGACCCGGCGGGTCCTGGCGCGGTCAGGCGCGCCCGGCCAGGTGCGCGCCGAGAAAGCTCAGCGACGCGGGTTCCTGCGCGATGAAGAACGAGCGGGTGTGGCAGCCGGGCACGAACCGGACCACCGCGTCCGGCGGCAGCGACCTGGCCAGCGCGGCCACGCCGGGGTGGAACGGGTCGCTCAGCCCGGACGCCACCCGCACCGCGACGGTCGCCAGCGCCGGGGCGTGGGTGACCGCGTCCGCGGCCGCGAAGGCGCGCGCCGACGCGTACGCGCCCGGATTCACCGCCCGGGCCTGGGCGTAGCTGGTCCAGATCGCCGGCGCGACGGCCGCCACCGCCGCGACCATCTCCGGGTGCTGCTCCGCGAGCAGCAGGGCGCCGTAGCCGCCCATCGAGATCCCGAACGCGCCGATCGACCGGTGCCCGGTGCCGAGGCCGAGCCGCTGACAGCGCGGGATCAGCTCGTCGGTAATCATCGCCATCGGGTTGTCGCCGGGATGGGGGTTCCAGTAGCCGCCGCCGCCGTCCGCCGCGGCGATCGCCATCGGCGGCAGTGGCCGCCCGCCGACCCGCAGCGCCAGGCCCTGGGCGAGGGACATCCCGGACAGCGCGGAACGGTGGCTGCCGCCATAGGCGTGCAGCGCGACGATCAGCGGCAGCCGGCTGCCCGGGCCGTGCCCGGGCGGGTAGGCGATCGTGTAGCCGACCCGCCGACGCCGCGCCGCCGAGTAGAACGTCCCGGACATCGAGTGCCCGGCCGTCCCGAACACCATCGGCGGCGCGGCCACCGTGCACGCGCCGTCGATCTGATCGAGGAACTGGCGGCCGGGCAGCACGCCGCTGGCGACAAGCTCGGTCCCGGCCGCCCCGGCCACCACGATGCCCGCCAGGCCGCCGAGGCCGAGGCCGATCGCCCCGCGCCGGGTGAGCCGCCTCCCGGACCCGGCGTCCGGCCGCGGCCTCACCGGACAATCCCGATGGCCGGGCCGCGTATCCGCCGGGCCGCGGCCAGGGCGACGGCGCCGGTCAGCAGCAGTGCGGCCAGCCCGGCCCGGTCGATCAGCCCGGCGTGCAGCAGCGCGGGCAGTGCCGCGGCCGGCGACGTCACCCAGAGCGCCGCGCCGAGCAGGAAGGCGGCCATGCCCGCCAGCGCGACCGAACCCAGGATCCTTTCGCAACTAAGCGCCCGGGGTGACAGTTCTACCCTGGCCAGGACCCGCAGCACGCCGGTCACCACGGCGCCGACGGCGGCGGGACTGATCAGCATCCAGGCCAGTTCCGCGGCGGGGAACGCGGCCAGCGCGGCCGGGTGCAGCCAGTAGGAGGTCACCCACAAGGTGGCGGCCCAGCAGAACGCGGCGACCCCGGCCGGCACGAGATCCTGGTGCCGCAGCAGATGCCCGCCGGTTCCCGGCCAGCCGTTGCCGAAGTGCCTGCCGCCGATCACCAGCGTGGTCAGGCCGGCGGCGGCTAGCGCGAGGGGCCCGGCCAGCGGCCGCCCCCGACCGGACACCGCAAGCGACCAGGCGGCCGCCGCTACCGGCGCCGCGGCGAGCAGTGCGAGCACCGCCAGGGCCAGCAGGCCGGCCGACATCAGGGCGAACGCCAGCGAGACGGCGCGATCCGGCGGCGCGGTCCACTGCAGGCCGACCGCGACCTGGGACCACATCGACCCGCCGAGCGAGGCGAACGCCGCCGCGCAGCAGGCCGTGGCGGCCAGCGCCGCCCGCCGCGCCGCCGCCTGATCGACCGGGAAGCCGGCGAGTCCGGCTGCGGCGATCCTGGCTCGCAGACCGGCCGCCGCGACGTCCGCGGTCCGCCGCCTGGATCGGGGTCGTTCGGCGATCTCGGCGGCCAGCAACTCGGCGAATTCCTCGCCGTACCTGGTCCGCCAGCGGGCCGGATACCAGCGCAGCAGGCGCCGGGCCCGGGCCTGCGGGGCCGCGGTCACGCCGGACTCCAGCCGCGGGCCAGGCGGCTCAGCCCGACCTCGGCGATCGCGCGCTGGGATTCCAGGTAGCTGGCGAGCGCGGTGGCGCCCGCGGCGGTCAGCCGGTATGGCCGGCGGCGGTCGTGGCTCTCGACCGGGGTGATCAGGCCGGCGCCCTCGAGGCGGCTGAGTGCCTCGTACAGGGTTCCGGGCGCTAGCCGGACGGCGGCGAAGGACTCGATGTCCCTGGTCAGCGCGTAACCGTGCTTGGGCCCGTCGGCCAGGCTGGCCAGGATCAGGCTGGCCGGGCCGGACGAGCGGCCGAGTGTCTCGAGCCCCGGGTCCGGACCAGCGGGCTCCGCTGACCGGCTCGCGGTGCCTCTTTTGTCATGCTGCATCGGTTCACGATAGAACGGAATCCGATACATCGTCAACCGATAACCGGCTCCGGCTGCCGATCGGC
>JAJYTW010000192.1 GCA_021792855.1 Actinomycetes bacterium | reverse complement strand
AGGTCCCGCCGTGACTTACCCACCGGCTGCGCAATTGCAGCAGCACGGTCACCGCGTCCAGGCCGCCCGGCTGGGTCGGGTCCGGCGCGGCCGGGTCCGCCGCAACCGGGTCCGGCGCCGCGACCAGCAGCCCGGCGGCCCCGTACCGGCCCCAGTGCCGGTGGCCGAGGTCGCAGCGCTTCCAGCCGTTACCGTCATGCACGGTCATCGGGTCCGACGATAGCTGACCTAGGCTTGCCCTATGGACTCAGCGATCTCCGGCCCGCTCGGCAAACTCTCCCGGCAGCGCACCGCGCCGCTGATCCTGGAACTCGACCTCACCGACGGACTGCTCGAGGTCCGGCCGCCGGAGCCGGTGGCCGCGATCATGAGCAGGCACCAGCCAACGCTGACCGAGATCATCTCCGGCCTGCGCCAGGCCCGCGAGGACGCCAGGGTCCGGGCGCTGGTGGTCAAGGTCGGCGGCCGGCCGATCGGGCTCGGCATGGTTCAGGAACTGCGGGACGCGATCCGCCGGTTCGGCGCCGCCGGGAAGCCCACGATCGCCTGGGCCGACTCGTTCGGGGAGTTCTCGGCCGGCAACGTGCCGTACTACCTCGCCACCGCCTTCGACGCCATCTACCTCCAGCCATCCGGCGACCTCGGCCTCACCGGCCTCGCGGTTGAGCGGACCTTCCTGCGCGGCACGCTCGACCTGCTCGGGGTCCAGATGCAGATCGGCGCCCGGCACGAGTACAAGAGCGCGCCCGAGCAACTCACCGAGCGCGGCTTCTCCGGCCCGGCCCGCGAGGCGACGGAACGGATCAGCGCGTCGGTGACCGAGCAACTCGCGGCGGCGATCGCCGAGCGCCGCGGGGTCTCCGCGGAGCGGGCCGCCGAGCTCATCAACGGCGGGCCATACCTCGCGGAGCAGGCGCTGTCGGCCGGCCTGGTCGATGCCCTCGGCTACCGCGACGAGGTGTACGCGGCGGTGCGCAAGCGGGTCGGCCCCGACGCCGCGCTGCTGTATCTCGGCCGCTACCAGCGCTCGCGGGAACTGTCCCGGCGGGCCAGGACGATGGCCGCGCCGCGCCAGGACGCGGTCGCGCTGATCTACGCGACCGGGTCGATCCGCCGCGGCCGGAGCGGCCGGAGTCCGGTGTCCGGCCCGGCGATGGGCTCAGACAGCGTCACCGCGGCGCTCCGCGCGGCCGCCGCCGACGCCCGGATCCGGGCGGTCGTGCTCCGGGTGAACAGTCCCGGCGGCTCCTACGTGGCGTCCGACTCGATCTGGCGCGAGGTGGTCAGGACCAGGGTCGGCGGGAAGCCGGTCGTGGTGTCGATGGGTGACGTGGCGGCTTCCGGCGGCTACTTCATCTCGATGGCGGCCGACGTGATCTTCGCCCAGCCCGGCACGGTGACCGGGTCGATCGGGGTGTTCAGCGGGAAGCCGGTGGTCGCCGAGATGCTCGGCAAGGCGGGCGTGACCACCGACGCGGTGGTCACCGGCAGGCATGCGAACATGTTCTCCACCAGGCACCCGTTCTCGGACGAGGAATGGGCGATCGTGGACGCCTGGCTGGATCACATCTACGCCGACTTCACCGGCAAGGTGGCCGCGGGGCGGCGGCTGTCGGCCGAGCGCGTGCACGAACTGGCCAGGGGACGGGTCTGGACCGGCGCGGATGCCAGGGACCGCGGCCTTGTCGATGACCTCGGCGGGATCGAGGACGCGGCCGCGGTGGCGCGCACCAGGGCCGGTCTGCCGGCGACCGCGCCGCTGGTGCACTTTCCGCGGCTCGGGGCGCTGGAACGGCTCCGCCCGGCGAGCAGCAGCGAGGACCGGCGCGCGGCCGCGCGCGCGGCGGGCGGCGGCTGGGATGGCGCGCTGGCCGGCCGGGCGGCGGCGGTCGCGGCGACCGCGGCGGGGCTGTCCGATATCACCGCGCTGGCCGAGGCCTGGGGGCCGGTGTGGCGGGCCGCCGCGCGGCTGGGACTTCCCGCCGCCGGGCCGCTGATGCTCCCCGGCAGCTGGACCTTCCACTGATGCAACGCACCCCCGCCGCCGACCCGGTTGCCGGCTTCGAGGCCGCCCTCGGGGTGATCGCCAGTGGCGTCACCCTGGTGACCGTCGCTGACGACCGGGAGGACATCGGGGTCACGGTCAGCGCGTTCTGCCCGGTGTCGCTGCGGCCGCCGCTGCTCCTGATCTCGCTGATCGCCACCTCGTATCCGGCCGAACTGCTGACCCGGCTGGACACGTTCGCGGTGACCGTGCTCGCGGCCGGCCAGCGGGTGCTGGCCGGCCGGTTCGCGGCGGCCGGGCGGCCGGGCGCCCGGCTGCTGCTGGCCGACGTGCCGCATCACCGCGGCGAGCGCTCCGGCGCGCTGATCCCGGACGGCGGCCTGGCGGCGCTGGAGTGCTCGGTGGACCGCCGGGTGCCCGCGGGTGACCACCTGCTGGTGATCGCCCGGGTGCTCGCGGTCGACGCGGTGGCCGAGTCCGGCGATCCGCTGATCAGGTTCGCCGGCCGCTACCCGGCGCTCGCCGGGTAGCGCACGGTCAGCGCGGCCCGGCTACCTGGCGGGCACGCAGCGCGCGCATCACCTCGCGGCGCTCGTCCCCGGTCAGCCCGTCGATGTACAGCTCACCGCGCAGGTGGTCGGTCTCGTGCTGCAGGCAGCGCGCAAGCTCGCCGGCCCCGGTGACGGTGACCGGCTCGCCGTCCAGGTCCACGCCGGTCACCGTGGCGCGGGCGGCCCGCCGCCGGTCGGCGCTGACGCCGGGCACCGACAGGCACCCCTCGGGCCCGGTCTGCTCGCCGCTCAGGTCGGTGATCCTCGGGTTGATCACGTAGCCCAGCCGCCCGTCCACGTTGTAGGCGAAAACGGCAAGCTCGGAGCCGATCTGGTTGGCCGCCACCCCGGCCCGGCCAGGTACCTGCACGGTGTCGAGCAGGTCCCGCACCAGCCGGGCCAGCCCCTCGTCGAAGCGGACCACCGGCTCGCTCGGGGTGCGCAGCACCGGGTCGCCGATCAGCCGCAACTGCCGGACCGCCATCCGTCCTCCCGTGCCGATCCGGCCTGGCCTAGTTCGGGCTGTACGGCGAGGACCGCAGGTCCGGCGCCGGCGTGGAGCCGAGTGACTTCAGCATCGCGATCTCCCTGGCCAGCAGCCCGCGCTCGGCGCGGAGCCTGGCGAATGTGTCGGGCTGCGCGAGCAACCCCTGACGCTCGGGCAGGTCGAGCACCATCGCGGCGGCGACCAGGTAGGACAGCACGGCGGGATCGGTCGGCAGCTCGGGAACGGTGATCACGGCCGATCCGCGCTCGGCGATCACGTCCAGGTACTCGGTGAACGACTGACCGACCGCCTGCGCCACCAGCGCCGCCTCCGCCTCGTCGCCGACTGGGTCGCCGATCATCTCGACCTCGCCCCGCAGGTAGGGCAGCGACTCATCGAGCGAGCGCAGCCGGAACCGCTCGGTGCCGAGGGTCACCAGGTCGTACTCGCCATCCTCAAGCGGGTTGACCTCGCGGATCTCGGCGACGCAGCCGACCTCGTGCAGCGCGGTCACGCCGGTGATGCCGGTCTCCCGCCCCTCCCGGATCGCGATCACGCCGAACCGCCGCGGCTCCGGCCCGGCCAGCAGATCCTGGATCAGCCTCCGGTACCTGTCCTCGAAGATGTGCAGCGGCAGCACCAGGCCGGGGAACAGCACCGTCCCGAGCGGAAAAAGCGGCAGCGTATCGCTCATCCGCAAAGCCTATGCCCGCTCGGCCTCGCCGCGTCCGCGGAGCACAACCCGCTCCCCGGCCCGCGGTACTACAGCGGTCCAGCCAAGCTCGCGGTCGATCCTGGACCGCAGTTCGGCCGCCGCCTCCGGCTCGCCGTGAATCACGTACGTCGCCAGCGGCGCGGGCGCGGTGGACAGCCAGGCCAGCACGTCGTCGGTGTCGGCGTGCGCGGAGAACGCGTCTATCTCCGCGACCTCGGCCCGCACCGGCACGTACTCGCCGTGGATCTTGATCGCGTGTGCGCCGCCGGCCAGGTCCCTGGCCCGGGTCCCTTCGGCCGCGAACCCGACGATAAGCACGGTGTTGCGGGGATCGGGGAGCAGATGCCGCAGGTGATGCAGGACCCGCCCGCCGGTGGCCATGCCGGACGCGGACACGATCAGCGACGGCTCGGCGGGCTCATTGGCCCGCATCGACTCCTCCCTGGTATGCAGTTCGGTCAGGTGCCCGGGGTCGAGGGCGGCCGGGCCGTCGGCGATGATCTCGGCGCGGATCTCCCGGTCCCCGGTCGCGATCGCGCGCTGGTAGACGCGCAGGGCGGCGAGCGCCATCGGGCTATCGACCAGGACCGGGGCGTCCGGGATCTCCCCTGCGGACCGCAACTGCCGCAGGGTCCGCAGCACCACCTCGGTCCGGTCCACCGAGAACGCCGGGATGACCACCGATCCGCCCCGGTCCAGGGTCCGGGTGATCGCGTGCGCGAAGGCGTGCCTAGCGGGCTGGTCGCTGTGCCTGCGGTTGCCGTAGGTCGCCTCCACGAGCACGACGTCGGCATCGGTCAGGGGCTCGGGCGGTCGCAGCAGCGGATGCTCGGGGCGGCCCAGGTCGCCGCTGGCGGCCACCCGGCACGGCCCGCGCTCGCCGTCCAGGTCGAGTTCGACCCAGGACGACCCGAGAATGTGGCCGGCCCGGTGCAGTCGCAACCGCACCCCGGGCGCCACCGGGACCCGCTCGCCATGCTCGGCGGTCCGGAACAGCGCCATCGCGCGGTCCACGTCCTCCTCGGTGTACAGCGGCAGCGCGGGATGGTGCCGGGACCAGCCGCGGCTGTTGGCGTGCTCGGCGTCCTCGGCGAGCAGCCTGGCGCTGTCCCGTAGCACGATGTCGGCAAGCTCGGCGGTATAGCCGGTCGCGTATACCGGCCCGGTGAAGCCCTGCCGGACCAGGGCCGGCAGGTAGCCGCAGTGGTCCAGGTGGGCGTGGGTCAGGACGACGGCGTCGACCTGGTCGGCCGGTGCGCCGAACGGCGCCCAGTTCCTGCGCCGCAGTTCCCGCCTGCCCTGGAACAGGCCGCAGTCCAGCAGCACCCGCGCGGCGCCGGTCTCGATCAGGAACTTACTGCCGGTGACCGTCTGGGCGCCGCCCAGGAAGGTCAGCGTGGGCCGGCCCGCCGGGCGGCTCACCGCGGCCCCCCGACCGCGGCGACCTGCTCGCCGTCCCGCCAGACGGCGGCGACCAGGGGCACGCCCGGCCGGTAGGCCAGGTAGGAGTGCGACGGAGCGGCGAGCATCACCAGGTCCGCCCGGGCGCCGACGCGAAGCTGTCCGACGTCGTCGCGGCGCAGTGCCCGGGCGCCGCCCGCGGTGGCTGCCCACACCGCTTCCCGGGTGGTCATCCGCATCTCCCGGACCGCGAGCGCGACGCAGAACGCCATGCTGGAGGTGAAGCAGGAGCCCGGGTTGCAGTCGGTGGCGATCGCCACGACCGCCCCGGCGTCGACCAGTCGCCGGGCATCCGGGTAGGGCTGCCTGGTCGAGAACTCCACCCCGGGCAGCAGCGTTGCGACGGTGCCGGAAGAGGCGAGATCGTCCACGTCGGCGTCGGACAGGTAGGTGCAATGGTCCGCGGACGCCGCTCCGACCTCCACCGCGACCCGCACGCCGGGTCCAGGGCCAAGCTGGTTCGCGTGCACCCTGGCGAGCAGGCCGGCCGCCAGACCCGCCTTCAGCACCGTCCGGGCCTCGTCGGCGCCGAACGCGCCCTGCTCGCAGAAGACGTCGATCCACCGCGCGTGCGGCGCGCAGGCCGCGAGCATCGGACCGCTGACCAGGTCGACGTAGCCGGCCGGATCGGACTCGAACTCCGGCGGCACCACGTGCGCGCCGAGAAAGGTCACCTCCGGGGTCATCCGGGCGGCCAGGGCCACGCTCCTGGCCTCGTCGGCGACGGTCAGGCCATAGCCGGATTTGCACTCGAAGGTGGTGATGCCCTGCGCCAGCATCTCATCGGCCAGGCCGCGCAGGTTGGCCGCGAGGTCGGCGTCGCTGGCCGCCCGGGTGGCCGCGACGGTGCCGCGGATCCCGCCGGCCCGGTACGGCACCCCGGCCATCCTGGCCTCGAACTCGGCCCCGCGCTCACCGGCGAAGACCAGGTGCGCGTGCGAGTCGACGAACCCGGGCAGCACGGCCCGGCCGGCCGCGTCCACCCGCCGGTCGGCCGCCGGGGCGGCGCCGGCCGGGCCGGTCCAGGCGACCTTGCCGTCCTCGAGCACGATCGCGGCGTCGGTCAGGGCCGCGAACCCGGCGCCGCCGGGCCGGTCATCCGGCGCGTTGGTTACCAGTTCGCCGACGTTCGTGATCACCGTGCTCGTGGCCATGCCGCTTCCTCGTCCGGTCCGTGGCTTCCGGTCCTTCCTGAACGCTAGCGTCAGCCCGGCCGGTCAGCCCAGCACCGCGCGGATCGCGGCGCCCAGCGCGGCGGGCACGTCGCCGACCAGCAGGTGCCTGCCCTCGGCGACCACGTCGCGGCCGCCGACGACGACGTTCCGGACGTCCGCGGCGGTGGCGGTGAACAGCACGGCCGCCAGCACGGCCAGGTCCGGCCCGAACTCCGGCAGGTCCGATCCGGCCGGGTCCGCGCCGGGGACGCCGGACTGCCCGGCGAGCACGGCGGCGTCGACCGCGCCGGCCAGCCGGGGGCTGTCCAGGCCGATCGTGACCAGGTCGGCGAGGGCACCGGGGGCGATTTCGCCAGCGTCCGGCCAGCCGAGGCTGGCGTGCCCGTCCCAGGTCACAGCGGTGCCGAGCGCCTCGGCGCCGAAGTGGCCGCGCCGGCCGGTGGCGAGCCGCTGGTACATCTCGATCCGCCGGGTCTCCTCAAGCAGGTCGACCACGGCCTGGCTGTCGCTGCCGACGGTCAGCCGGCAGCCGGCCGCCGCCAGCGCGGCGAACGGGCCGATCCCGTCGGCCAGGTCCGCCTCGGTGGTCGGGCAGGCGCAGGCGAACGTCTCGCTCTCGGCCAGCAGCCTGATGTCGGCGTTGGTCAGGTGGGTGGCGTGCACCGCGGTGGTCCGTGGCCCGAGCGCGCCGGCCCGGTACAGCACCTCGGCCGGCGTGCCGCCGTAGGCGGCCAGGCATGCCTCGTTCTCGGCGACCTGCTCGGACAGGTGCGCGTGCAACGGCGCCCCGTGCCGATGGCTCCAGGCGATGACCTCGGCCATCTGATCCAGCGGCACCGCGCGGACCGAGTGGATCGCCGCGCCGACCCGGGCGGCCGGGCCAACCTGACCGTGCGCGTCGCCGCCAAGCAGGCCGACTCGCTCGGCCCAGGCCTGCCCGGTTCCGTCGCCGAACCGGGTCTGCGGCCCGGCCAGCGGCAGCGCGCCACCGGCCCGGTCCAGGCCGCCGGTCAGGTAGCAGGTGTCCAGCAGGGTGATCCGCAGCCCGGCCTGCGCGGCCGCCTCGATCAGCGCGGCGCTCATCGCGTTCGGGTCGGCGTACCGCTGGCCGCCCGGGCCGTGGTGCAGGTAGTGGAACTCCCCCACGCAGCTGATCCCGGCCAGGGTCATCTCCGCGAACACGGCCCTGGCCAGCGCCAGGTAGCTGTCCGGGTCGAGCCGGTCGGCCACCTGGTACATTCGCTCGCGCCAGGTCCAGAACGTGCCGTGGCCGGCCGGTCCGGCCCGGTGGGTGATCCCGCGCAGCGCCCGGTGGAAGGCATGCGAGTGAGCGTTGGCCAGGCCGGGCATGGTCAGCCCGGGCAGCCGGGTCGTGCCGGCCGGCGCGCTGGCCGCCGGGGTGTCCGGCGTGATCGCCGTGAACCGGTCCCCGGCGGCCTCGATCAGCACGTCGGCGAGCACGCCCACGCCGGGCAGCCAGGCCCGCTCGGCGAGCCAGTGCCGGGTCCGGTCGTCGGACACCGACTGGCGGCCGGTCACCGGCAGGCCAGTTCTTCGAGCACCGCGGCGAGCGCCCGGACCCCGGCGTCGCAGTCCGCGGCCACCGCCCGCTCGCCCGGCGCGTGCGAGACGCCGGTGGGGTTGCGCACGAACAGCATCGCGGTGGGCAGCCGGTCGGCGAGGATGCCGGCGTCATGACCGGCCCCGGTGGGCAGCACCGGGGCGTCGATGCCGTGCGTCGCCAGCGCCGCGAGCACCCGCTCGCGCAGCCCGGAGTCGAAGTCCACGACCGGCGTGAACGACTCGCGCCGGCTGGTCATCGCGACGCCGTGCTCGGCCGCGCTGGCCGCCGCGGCGTCCAGGATCGCACCGGTCAGCCGGTCCAGGGTCACGGCGTCCGGGGCGCGGGCGTCCAGCCAGCAGCGCACCGCCGAGCAGATCGCGTTGGCGCCGCCCGGTTCGGAGATCACCCTGCCGATCGTGGCCCGGCCGCCGTGCCCGGCGGCCGCCGTCCTGGCGGCGAGCACGGTCGCCGCGTACGGCAGCATCGGATCGTGCCGGTCGGCGAGCGCGGTGGTGCCCGCGTGGTCGGCGCGGCCGG
>JAJYTW010000191.1 GCA_021792855.1 Actinomycetes bacterium | reverse complement strand
CAGGGACATGCTCGCGCTTGGCGCGTCCCGGGCGATGCTGCTGCGCACCGACGGCGCCGGGTGGGGGCCGGTCGCGACCGCCGCGGCGATCGCCGGCGCGGTCGCGGGCGCCGGGTACGACCTGCTGCTGTTCGGCAACGAGGCGGCCGACACCGGCGGCTATCAGGTCCCCGTCCGGGTCGCGCACGCGCTCGGCCTGCCGGTGCTGACCGGGATCAAGAACCTGGAGGTCGGCGAGTCCGGACTGCGGGCCAGCCGCGAGTACGCCGGGGCCGAGGAGGTCTTCACCGTGCCGCTGCCCGCGGTGGTCAGCGTCCGGGAGGGGATCAACCTGCCGCGCTATCCGTCCCTGCCAGGCCGGCTCCGCGCCCGGCGGGCCGTGATCGAGACCGCGGACGCCGGCCGCCCGCCGGAGGCGATGCGCACCGAACGGCTGACCGTGCCGGCCGGCGCGGCCAAGCAGGCCCGGGTGCTCGGCGCCGGCGCCGATGCCGTCCCCGCGCTGGTGCGGCTGCTCGACGAGCTTGGGGTGCTGTCATGACCGTGTTGTGCCTGATCGAGACCGGGGCCGGCCGGATCACCGACCCGTCGGCGCGCGCGCTGGCCGTAGCCGCCAGGCTGGCGGACTCGGCCGGCCAGGACGTGGCCGTGGCCTGGTTCGGCGGACCGGACGCGGTGGACGCCGGGCCGCTGGCGACGGCCGGGGCGTGGATCGGCTACGCGATCGAATCGGACCGGCTGACCGGTTACGCGCCGCAGGCCTGGGCCCGGGCGCTAGCCGGACTGGCGGCCGACCCGCCGGGCGGCACGGGACCGGCCTCGGCGGTGCTGGCGGCGGCGACCGACCACGGCGCCGAGGTGCTCGCGCACCTGGGTGCCCTCACCGGGATGCCGCTGGCGGCGAACTGCGTCTCCGCGGCCCGGCCTTCCGACGGAGCGGTCCGGGTGGTCCGGCAGCGGTGGGCCGGCCTGGTGCTTGAGGAGGCGGTGATCGAGGCGCCGATGGCGCTGCTGACGGTCGCCGCCGACGCCGTTCCGGGCGACGCCGTTCCGGGCGACGCCGCTCCGGGGGGCACCGCTCCGGGCGGCGCGGGCGCCGGCCTCACCGTCCATGGTTTCCGGCCGGAACTGGCCGAGTCCGACCTGACCGTGCTGGCCGCGACCGCGCAGCAGCGCCGCGAGGGGGTGTCGCTCGGCACCGCCCGGGTAGTGGTCGGCGGTGGACGCGGGGTTGGCGGGCCGGACGGGTTCGCGCCGCTTGAGGAACTCGCCGGCCTGCTCGGCGCCGCGGTCGGGGTGTCCCGGGTGGTGACCAGCGAGGGCTGGCGGCCGCACCGGCAGCAGGTCGGCCAGACCGGCACGAAGATCGCCCCCGACCTGTACCTGGCCTGCGGGATCAGTGGCGCGATCCAGCACATGGCCGGCTGCCAGGGTGCGAAGACGATCGTGGCGATCAACACCGACCCGGGGGCGCCGATCATGGCCAAGGCCGATTACGCGGTGGTCGGTGACCTGCATGAGGTGATCCCGGCCCTGGTCGAGGCGATCCGGGCCCGGCGCGGCTAGCCTGCCCTGCCCTGCCCTGCCCTGCTCTGCCCCGGTCAGAAGAACGTGTGCACGGCGTCGATGACCCGGTACTCGTCGTCTACCGCCGGGATCACCCGCCACTTGTCGAACGTGGTGCACGGGTGCGAGATGCCGAGGCAGATCAAGTCGCCCGGGGCCAGGTCGGACTCGGCCGGGATGCTCAGGTAGGCGTGCTGGTCATCCAGCCTGGTCACGGTCATCGGCCCGGCCTGGACCTCGAAGCCGTCCGCCCGGCGCACCCGCAGCGGGATCGGCAGGCCCTTGTCGAACGACAGATCGCGCCGCCCGGCGCCGGCCAGCGCGAGGCCGGGCTCGGGCCTGGACAGCACCGCCGCCCACACCTCCATGGCCGGTTCCAGCCCTGGCCCGCTGCCTCTGGCATCCGGCCCGTTGTCGAGGTACTCCCGGTGATCGTGAGTGAGGTAGCAGCCGCTGCGCAGCACCACGACCGGGGCGGGCCCGGCCGCCGGCCAGGCCGCGGTGAGCTCACGGGAGACCACGTCGAAGTACGCGCTCCCGCCGGCCGAGACGATCGGTCCCGATCCGGCCGGGCTGGCCGGGAAGTCCGCCGCCAGTCGCTGCCCGAGCCCGGCCAGCCGCCGGCAGTAGTCCGCCACCGCGTCCAGAGTGGCCTGGCCCGGGCCGCTCCCGATCCCGCCCTCGTAGCCGGCGACTCCGGCCACGGCAAGCACGCCGGACCGGTCGGCAGCCGCGGCGACCGCCAGCGCCTGTTCGGTATCCCGGCAGCCGGTCCGGCCGCCGGGGAAGCCAAGCTCGACCAGGACCGGCAGCGGCCGGGTGGCGCCCGCCGCCGCCAGCGCGGCGGCCAGCAACCGGACGCCCGGCACGCTGTCCACGTAGACGTAGCAGTCCAGACCGGGGTGAGCGGTCATCTCACCGGCCAGCCAGCCGATCCCAGCCGGATCGGTAAGCTCGTTCGCGATCAGGATCCGGTCGATCCCGAAGGCGCGGTACACCTGCGCCTGGCCGATCGTCGCGGCCGTGATGCCCCAGGCCCCGGCGGCAAGCTGGCGCGCGAATAGCTGCGGCGCCATCGTGGTCTTGCCGTGCGGCGCGAGCCGCACGCCGGCCCGGGAACACCAGTCGGCCATCGCGGCCACGTTGTGCGCCAGCGCGGATTCGCGCAGCACGGCCAGCGGCATGGTGAGGTCGCCGCCGACCGCGGCCGGCCGCTCGGCGGCGAGGGCCGCGGCGGTGACCGGTCGCCGCGCGGCACGCACCCCGAATCCCTTCTCGGTCCGGGTGATCGGCCGGTTGGCTAGGGCGGCGATCGGGTCGCCGCCGGGCGGGGGAGTCGGGGCAGCGGTCACGGGTGCAGCGTAACGGGCCATCCCCCGCCGAATGGACCAGGCCCCTCCAGCTCATACCTGGAGGGGCCTAATCACATGATGCCCATCAGCGGAAACGCCAGCGTGCACCGACACGCGAACGACCGCCATCGGTCGGGTTGCCGTTCGGTAACGGCGTGGCCGGAAGGTCAGGAGCGCCCCGCCCACTGGTAGCGGCGCGCCCCGCCGCGGCCGAGGATCCGGTCGACCGCGGATCCCATGTCTCCGTCCTCGTTGATCAGCCTTCGGATGACGTAGACCATCGCGGGAATCGCCCAGAAGTCGCCGCAGACCCACAAGATGGCGGCGCCGATCTGCTGGTCGGCGAACGGCGGCAGGGCGACGCCGGGCACGTGGTTGTAGACCGTGTACCAGGAACTTGAGCTGAAGATGCTCATCGACATCGCGAGGATCCACATCTCGATGTTGGTGAGCAGCAGCGCCAGCATCTGGGCGGGTCGGGAGAACGTGATCCGGAATGGCGGGGACGGCATGAACTGGAGCCAGAACAGCAGTCCGGCCAGGAAGAAACTGCCGTGGAACAGCCAGATGTGGATGATCTGGTTCCGGACCGCGAGGTCGTACGGCCCCGGCAGGTGCCAGAACACCATCACCGCGTTGAAGATCGTGATCGAGGTCCACGGCTTGAGCACGAACCGGCTGACCGCCCGGATCGGCCTGGACCAGCCGCCGGTCAGCACCGCGCGGGTGGCGTCCTTGCCGATCCGCCCGGGCAGGCCGTCGAGCAGCGGCTGCCAGGGCGCCCCGGCCACGATCATGGCCGGGGCAGTGAACATCAGCAGCAGGTGCTGGATCATGTGCACGTAGAAGTAGGAATCCGACCAGTAGTCGATCGGCGACTCGACCGCGAGCAACAGCACGGCCAGGCCGCCGTAGAACCACCACGACCGCGCACGGCGCTGCCTGGTCCGCTCCGGTCGGGACCTGCGAGCCAGCCTGGCCAGCCCGACCTCGTGCCAGGCGGCGATCAGGACCGCCAGGATCAGGAACGGGTCGAACGACCAGTGGTCGAGCAGATAGTTCATCGTGCCTCGCCGGGCTAGGAGGTCGGGGTGGTTTCGGAGGTCGGGGTGGCTTCGGAGGTCGGGGTGGGCTAACCGGCCGCGGCTGGGGCGAGCGACTGCTCGACCAGATGCGCGAACGTAACGGCGAACGAGGATCTGGTGCTCAAGGTGCCCGGCCCGGGATCGGTACTGAACTCGGCCCGGATCACGCCGGCCGCGTCGATCACGACCCCGATGTCGGTGTGGGCGATCATCTGCCCGCTGGGCAGCACCTGGACCGCGATCCCGTACTCATTCCAAACTCGCCGCAACTGCCGCACGGATCCGGTCAGGAACAGCCAGTTGGGCAGGCCGGTAAGCCGTTCCTGGCGGTCGAACGCCCGCAGGTACGGCTGGCTGTAGTACAGCGGGTTGGTGGCCACCGCGACGATCTCGACCCGGGCCGCACGCGGGCCGAGCAACTGGTCGGCGGCGCGCAGTTCCTGGGCGATCAGCGGGCAGTCGGTGGTGCAGACCGGATCCAGGAAGGTCAGCAGGATCACCTTGCCGCGCAGGCTCGTCAGCGAGACCGGATGACCATTCTGGTCGGTCAGGCTGATCGGATATGCGGGGATGTCCAGCCGGCTGGTCGATCCGGCGATCGCCTGCGCGATGATCGGATCGGCGGTCCGGCTGGTCTGGGCCAGGGCCATCGGTGCCGCGCCGATCGCGATCACCACAACGGCCCAGGAGGCCAGCACGCCCTGGGCTGGCGCGGACGCGAAGCTGCGGGCCAACCTGCCGAGCGCGGCCCGCTCGCGGCAGGCGGACACTAGCCGCCTGGCCGTCGCGGCGCCGGCGGCGATCCGGCCGGTCCGCGCGGCCGCCGTGGTCGGCTCGGTGACCGCGGCGGGCGGCCGGACGACAGCCAGCACGATGGCCGCCACGAGCAGCAGCATCGGCGGCATGCTGTTCGGGTCGGTGCCAAGGCCGCCGAGGAAGCCGAGGTCCTGTACCAGCACCCAATCCGCCAGGCAGAACGCGGTGGCCGCGGCGACCGCGCCGATCAGCAGTGGCCGTCGTCCGCTGAGCAAACCGAGGCCGATCAGGGCGAGCGCCAGCACGGCCGCCAGGTTCACGGCGAGGCCATCCCGGGCGGCGATCGAGGCGAACCCGGTCAGCAGCCCAGACAGCGACGCGGGCTGCGGCGTCCCGGCCATGTCGGCGACCATCGTGGTCAGCGGACCTGGCCGCCCGGCCAGGGTGCCCTGCCAGAATCCCCGGCCGGGCCAGGCCTGGAGCACCGCCATCGCGACGAAGAACACCCCGGCGCCCGCGGTAAGCCGCCTGGCCAGCGTGCCAGAGGTCCAGGAACGCTCGGGCAGCGCCAGCAGCAGGCCGGCGATCAGGTAGAGCGCGGCCGCGCCCGGGGTGCCGAACAGGATGCTCTGGCCGGGACCGAATATGCCGCCGAATGCCTCGCCGAAGACCCAGACGATCAGTCCCCAGCCGGCCCCGGCCAGGCCGGCCAGTCGCGAGGCCGACCCGCGGCCAGAGGCGAGCATCCAGACGCCGATCCCGACCTGGATCCAGACCGTGGCCGCACCCGCCTGCACCGGGTGGTACGACCAGGCAGTTCCGGCCCAGTTGACCACATCCTTGACCCAGGCCGGGGACGACGCGGCGGCCGGGGCGATGACCTTGGACGGCAGTCCGGCGGCCATCGCCGGCTGGGCCTGCAGCAGCCCGTCGAAGATCCACAGCAGGCCGAAGCCGTAGCGGATCAGCGTGCGGGCCGCGGGTTCGGCGGGGACGGCGTCCCTGCCGGTCGCGGCCACACGCGGAGTCGTACTGGCGGTGCCCGTGCTGGCGGTGCTCAGGCCGGCTGAACTGCCCCGGCGACGGCCGACGCCGGGCAGCGACTCGCGCAGGATCGCCCACGCCGTAGCCAGAATGGCCAGCAGCAGCAGCGCGACCAGCCCCTGATGCATCAGCGCCGACCGGAAGGCGGCCGTCAGGATCGGGTTGGTGATGTTGACGCCGCTGTGCATTCCTGGCATGACGCCGGCGGTTCCTCTCCGTTCGCGGTGCTGGGCTGGGTCGCGGTGCTGGGCTGGGTCGCGGTGCGGGTCCTATCGCCTGGCGGTCAGCCGGGCAACGTCGGCGGGGCCGAGGCTGGCGACAGCGCGCGGATCGCCGGCCGCAGCACCGCGTAGACCTTCGCGCGCTGCGCGTCCAGTTTGCGCAGGTCCCTGGCGAGCCGGGCCCGGCTGGCCGCCTCGCCTGGCTTACCGCGGTTGGACAGCACCGCCGCGACGTCGGACATCACCCGCTGGGCGTCCGGGGCGGCCCAGTCGATCAGCCCGGTGATCGCGGGCTGCAGGTGGTAGCTGGTCAGTGACTCCGGAATCTGCTCGCTGGTGAGGTTGGCGAGCGACACGTTGTTCGCCGGGGAGCAGTTCGCCGCCCCGGTGTCGGCGACGTTCAGCGCGGTGGCCAGGTCGTGGCTCGCCCCGGTGTCGATCGCGCGCAGCACGTACAGCGACTCCCGCACACCGCCGGCGCACGATTCGATCTCACTGGTCAGGGAGTGCAGCACGGTGCGCAGGTCGGTGGCGCGCTGCCCGGTGGTGGGCCGGTGCGACAGGCCGACGGCGACTCCGATGGCGACCAGGACGGCGACGGCCGCGATGGCCCAGCGTGGTGCGCGCCGGACCGTCCAGCCGGACTGGCGGATCGGGATGTACGGGGGATCGGGGCGAGGGGGTGCCTGCATGGGGAGGTGGCCTGTTCTGGTGGGGGCCTTGCCCGGCCGGATGGCGGGCTCGGCTAGCCGGAGATGGTCGCTGCCCAGGAGTTGAGCTCCTGGGCGGTCACCGCGCCCGCGACGTGCCGGACGATCTGGTGCTTGGCGTTCAGGAAGAGGGTCTGCGGCAGCGCCGCGATTCCGTAGGAGGTGGTGACGGACGCGGTCGGGTCGAACGCGACCGGATAGCGCACGCCCTCGGCGTGCACGAACTTCAGGGCGGCGCCGGCCTGGTCGTTCGCGTCGATGCCGATGATCACCACGCGTCCGTGGTGCGCGGCGTAGAACCGGGCGATCAGCGGGGTCTCCTTCTGGCACGGGGCGCACCAGGAGGCGAAGAAGTTGATGATGACCGGCCGACCCGCGTACGCGGCCAGCGAGATCTTCCTACCCGGAATCCCGAGTTGGCTGAGCGTGAACGGCCGTGCGGCCGGCAGCCGCCTGGCCCGGGCAGGCGAGCCGGCGCCGAGCAGCACCGCGACCACCACGATGGCCGCCATGATCACGGTGCTGGTCAGCACCGGGCCGAACCGCAGCCTGCCGGGAAGACTCATTCGCACCGTGCCTCACGCCTTCTGGTCTCGCTACCCGTCTCGCCGCGCCACTCCGGCTGGTCCTGCTCGGGATCGGCGCCCGTGATCGGCGACCCCGGCTCGCGCGCGGCCGGGATCAGGACCTCGAAGGTGCTGCCGAGGCCGATCGCGCTGCGCACGGCGACCCGTCCGCCGTGGCCGTGCGCGATCGCTCGCACCAGAGCCAGCCCGAGTCCAGTGCCGCGGTTCGCGCCCCCGATAGAGGTGAACCGGTCGAAGATATGCGGGATGTCAATCTCGGCGATCCCCTCGCCGGTGTCGGTAATCACGATACGGGTAAATCCATCGCTATCGGTGCCGCGGACGGCGATAGCGATCTCGTCACCCGGGCCGGTGTGCTGGACCGCATTCTCTATCAGCGCATCCAGGGCCATCTCCAGGCGGTGCCGATCGGCGCAGGCCAGCGCGGGTTCGACCGGATCCAGCAGCCAGCGGCGATCCGCCACCGGCCGCCACCGGTAGAGCAGGCCGGCCGCCAGCGGGGCAAGCTCGACCGGTCCGAGTTCAAGGAAGTCAGCGTTCTCTGAGGAGGCGACCAGCAGCAGCCGCTCGCTCAGCGACTTCAGCCGCTCAAGCTCGCCCACGATGACGTCGATGTCCCGCCACTGACTGCCGGCGAGTGCGGCCGCGAGCAATTCCGCGTGCCCGAGCGCGATGGTGATCGGCGACCGGAGCTGATGCGCGGCGTCCTGCAGGAAGGTGCGCTGCCGTAGCACCAGTTCCTCCGCCTCGGTGGCGATCTGGTCCCGGTCGCTGGCCAGCGCGCGCTGGCTCTCCCACCAGGCCAGGCCGAGGAAGGCCATCGCCAGGACCGGCAGGGCGGCCAGCAGATGCCCGGCCGCCGACGGCCGCAGTGCCAGCAGCACCGGTATGCCCACCAGGCAGGCGGCGATCAGGACGAGCCAGGCGATCTGGCGTCCGCGGGCCCGTGACCGGGCGCGCTGCGGCGCGCCGCCTAGCCGACCTGGTCGGCTAGATAGGCGCTGCCCGCTGCCGACCAGCCGTGGCCGGTCAGGCTGCGGTCCGTCAGACCGCAAGCCGGTAGCCCTCACCGCGCACCGTCTCGATCAGGCCGAAGCCCAGCTTGGCCCGCAGCCGCCGGATGCAGACGTCCACGATGTTCGAGCCGGGGTCGAAGTTGATCCCCCACACCGACGCCAGCAGGTCGCTCTTGGTCACCAGCTCGCCGGTCCGCTCGATCAG
>JAJYTW010000190.1 GCA_021792855.1 Actinomycetes bacterium | reverse complement strand
GCCGAGCGTGGTCCCGGCGGCGAGCACAAGCTCGGCTGCCTGCGGCGCGCTGGCCAGCGGGCGCCCCCGGTCCAGGGGCACGAACGCCAGGCAGGCGGCGATCACCACCACACTGGACAACGCGGGACCGAGGGTCGGCCCGACGAACCGGCGATAGGCCTGGAGCAGGCCGTAGAGCACGACCGAGAGCCCGTACAGCAGCACCTGCGGCGCGAATACCTCGAGCATGTGCCCGGTGGCGGTGATCAACTCTGGCCGGGCGCAGGCGATGTGGTGGTTGACCGGCGTGAGCAGCGCGGCGATCGGCATCGCGCCCGCGGCGACCGCGACGGTCAGCGGGGTGAGGATGACGACCGACCAGGTCAGCAGCGCAGAGGTGATCTGGCTGACCCTGGCCCGCTCCGCGGGGTCCTGGTCTGCCCGCTCCGCCGATCGGGCGATCACCGGGATCATCGCGCTGGTCAGAGCGCCGCCCAAGACAAGCTGGAAGATCAGGTTGGGCACCTGGTAGGCCGTGACATAGGCGGCGCCGAGGCAGCTCACGCCGACGGTCTGGGCGAACACCAGGGTGCGGAGCAGACCGAAGAGCCGGGCCAGCATGGTGAGGCCGCCGACCACGACGGCGCCCCGGGTAATGGCCGCGGCCGTGCGGCCCGCCCGGCCCGGCGGCGCGGTCACCGCCAGATCCCTGTCCGCGCTGGTCGGCATCCCAAGGCTCCCGAGGCTCGTCGCAGGACCGTGGGCCTGCACGGCTATCCCCGCTGCCGGGAAACGGCCGATCTCCGGGGGTTAGGAAATGGTAGCCGCGGCACTCGCGTGCCCGAGCCGTCCGCTTGGCTGGACCTGGCCCGGTGCCTGGTGTGCCACCCCCGTCGCTGACGTCGCAGACGCGCTCGGAATTGCCGGAACCGCGTATTGTTTCCGCCCCGCCTCATCCGTACCATCCCGATAGGTACAGACCTTTTAAAGGCGGCGTCGACAGGCAGCGCGTGCCCGCAGGGCCCGGGGCTGAGGCGCCGGCGAGGAGGCATGATGGACACGGAGAACCCGGCGACCGGCCCCGACTCTTCCGGCGGCTCGGTCCAGCCGCCCGAGGGACTCTCCGGTGCGCAGGAACGGGCCTTCGCGGCCGCGGTCGAGCACGCCGAGCGAGCCGTTGAGGGACACGCCGAGGGCCGCTACAAGCAGGAGCTTTCCCGCTCGATCAGCGTGGTCGGCAACATCCTGATCACGCTGTCCGGGGTGACCCCCGCCGCCTCGGTGTTCATCATCGCGCCGGTCGCGCTGGTGGCGGCCGGCAGTGGGTCGTTCTGGTCGTTCGTCTTCGCCGCGATCGTCGGCGTGTTCATGGCCTTCTGCTGGGCCGAACTCGGCGCCGCGTTCCCGATCGCCGGCGGCGACTATGCGCTGGTCGGGCACTCGTTCAAGGGGAAGGCCTCGCCGCTCGCCGGGCCGGTGAGCTTCATCACCTACGCGCTCTACGTCGACTTCATCGCGTTCATCCCGGCGACGATCGCGCTCGGCGCCGGCACCTACCTGGCGGTGGTGGCGAACATCGACCCGCGCTACGTCGGGGCGGCGATCATGATCATCGCCGCGGGCATCGCCACCCTGCGGATCCGGTTCAACGCGGTCCTGACCGGGATCTTCCTCGGCATCGAGATGGCGGCGCTGCTGACCCTGACGATCCTCGGCCTGTCGCACGCGAGGAACTGGCACGCACTCGCCCACCCGGTGATCGGCGGCGCGCACGGAACCCTGGTGCCGGTCGCGTTCTCGGGCGTGCTCGCACTGACCGCGGTCGCGGTGTTCTCCTATAACGGCTATGCCAACGCGGTCAACTTCGCCGAGGAGACGGCCGGCCCGCGGCGCAACATCGCCCGCGCGATCCTGTGGTCGCTGGTGATCACGGTCGTCGCGGAACTCATCCCGTTCGCCTCGACCATCATCGGGGCACCGAACCTGGCCACCTTCACCAAGTCCGCGATCCCGCTGCAGTACTTCATCGAGAAGACCGGCGGCACCGGCCTGTACGACGTGGTCAGCATCGGCATCTGCCTGGCGATCCTGAACGCGGTCATCGCGATCATCCTGAGCTACGGCCGGATCCTGTACAGCTCGGCCCGCGACCGCGCGTTCCCCGGGCCGGTGAGCGGGTGGATGGCGAGTCTGCACCCGAAGTTCCGCTCACCGTGGATCGCCACCATCTTCATCGGCGTGCTCGGCGCCGTGCTCTGCCTCGGCGTCTCGCTGAACACCCTGGTCAACCTGACCGGAGCGAGCCTGGTGGCGGACTACGCCCTGGTCGCGATCGCTGCCCTGGTCGCCCGCCCGACCGGCGCGACCCGGCACGGCAGCTACAAGATGCCGTTGTGGCCGCTGCCGCCGCTGCTGGCTCTGGCCGCCCTCGGCTACGTGTTCACCCAGCAGACCGGACTCCTGCTGGAGGTCACCCTGATCACGATGGGCATCGGCCTGGTGTACTGGGTGGTCGTGATCTGGCCGCAGAAGGGCCGGGCCTGGACGCTGCGCGACGCGCCCATCGACGAGGAGGCCGAGTCGATGCCGGAGGTGGCCAAGTGACTGAGTCGCTAGCGACAGACCCGCATCTGGCGACGCCGTCGGGAAAGCCAAGGGCCCGCGCGCTCGGCATCCCGTTCGGCGGCCGGCCAGGCCGCTGGAACGCGATCACCGACGTGCCCGGCCTGGAGGTCGGCTACGTCACGCTGATCGACGGATCCGATGTGCGCACCGGGGTCACCGCGATCCACCCGCGGGGCAAGGACCAGCCGGGCAGTCCCGTGGCGGCCGGCTTCCACAATCAGAACGGCAACGGCGAGATGACGGGGGCCTCCTGGATCCAGGAATCCGGCACCTTCGCCGGCCCGGTCGTGATCACCAACACGCACGCGGTGGGCGTGGGGCACGCCGGGATCGTCGCCTGGACCCACCGGCACCATCCCGACCTCACCAGGGCGTGGCTGATGCCGGTGGCCGCGGAGACCTGGGATGGCTACCTGAACGACATCAACGGCCACCACGTGGACGAGTCACATGTCGTGGCTGCGCTGGAGTCCGCTCGCGGCGGGGGTCCGGTCGAGGAAGGGTCGGTCGGCGGCGGGACCGGGATGAACTGCTATGCGTTCAAGGGCGGTTCGGGCACGGCGTCCCGCCTGGTCGGCTACGCCGGCCGGGATTACACCGTTGGCGCGTTCGTGCAGGCGAACTTCGGCGACCGGCACGAGCTCGCGCTGGCCGGCGTGCCACTCGGCGAGGCGCTGGCCGATGACAACCCGATGGCCGAGCACTTCTCGGCGCCACCAGGCGCCGGCTCGGTGATCACGATCGTGGCGACCGACGTCCCGCTGCTGCCGGACCAGTGCCGGGCGTTCGCGCGCCGGGTGACTATCGGCCTGGCCAGGACCGGCACCGCCGGGTCACACTTCTCCGGCGACCTGTTCCTGGCCTTCTCGACGGCGAACCAGGGTGCCTTCCCGCCGTCGGCCGCCGCGTTGTATCCCTCGCCGGAGCACCTGAGCCAGCTTGAGTTCCTGCCCTGGGGCCACATCGACCCGTTCTACGAGGCCGTCGTGCAGGCGGTCGAGGAGGCCGTGGCGAACGCCCTGGTCGCCAACGAGGACATGATCGGCCGGGACGGGCACCGCACGCCCGCCCTCCCGCGCGACCGGGTCCGCGACCTGATCGCCCGGGCGAGGCCCGGGGCGGCGTCCTAACCGCCCGGCCCGACCGGCGGCAGGCTCCTGACCGGCTTGGGCTATCCGACAGCCGCGTGTCGCCGGCTGGCCGGGCGCAGCAGCCATCCGCCGTCCTGGCCGAGCGATACGACCCCATCCGGGGTCCAGTAGGCAGCGCTGCCGGACGTGTTGGCAGCGCGCGGCCCGGTCAGCCACCGGCCGGTCAGCGGGTCATAGATCCTCACGTCCCGCGAGTCCGCTCCGCTTCCGGCGAGGGTGTTCCCGCCGACCGAGTAGGTCACCACGACGGCCCGCGGCCCGGCGGCGATCCCCTGGGGGAACGGGAGGCCGATGCTGCCGGGCGGTGACAGCGCGGTCGCGTGCGGACCGGACGGGCCGGCCCCTGGGGTGATGAGGCTAGCCGCGCCGACCTCTTCCATGCACCCCATGGCGGAGCATGAGGTCCCGGTGGCCAGCAGGCGGCCGTCAAGGGCGGCGAGGAGCAGCGCCCAGCCCTGCGCGGCGGGACGTGGCAGCGGCAGCACTGTCCAGCCGGCGGCGGTGCGGCGGAGCAGCCGCGACGACCCGGAGATGTTGTGCTTGCTGAGCTTGCCGTGGAACTCGTGGGCGAGTACGTAGACGGACCTGCCCACGGTGGCCGCTGGCGCCGACGCGTACCAGCCGTGCCAGACCGGCGGCAGGCTCCGGAGCGGCCGCCAGCGGCGGCCCGCGAGCCGCCAGGCTCGCCCGGTGGCCTGGTACGCCTGCCGGGAGGTGATCGCGAGGAACATCGCGCCGGTCCAGGTCAGCGAGATCACGGTGGTCGCTGGGACTCGCGGCAGGCCGACCCAGCGGCGGGCGGACGGGCTCCACGCGGCCGCGGACCCGGTCCGCGACGATACCAGCACCAGCTTGCCGCCGCCCCAGGCGGCGAGCGGGTACTGGCCGACCGGCGGCGGCGGAGCGGGCAGTCGCCCCCACCGGTTCGTCGCCGGGTCGTAGGCTTCCGCGCCCGTGCGGCAGGGCGCGGTGCCACTCTCGATGATCACGAGCGCGCTGCCGTCCCACACTCCGGTCGCGGTCTCGCAGACCGGGATCGGCGGGGCCGCCATCCTTACCCAGTGCCCGTCGGCTAGCTGCGCCGCCGACGGGCCGGCGGGCACGGTGGCCGCCGCGGCCCGCCGGGACACAGCGGCGGACCCGGCCGAGGACGTGCACGCGACTAGCAGCATCGGGATAGCCGTGCCGAGGAGCCCGGCCAGGAATCTGCCCGCAACTTTTCGAGTGGGGAGAGTCATTCCCTTGCCTCCGGCTCATCGGCCTGATCCCAAGCTACGCCGTTGCGCCGACAATGGCACTCGCCGATCTGCTGAGTGCGACGCTGGCCCACTACCGCGAGACTGGCCGCCCCGGCCGGCCTGGCCGGGCGAACCTGTCCAGAGCCGCGAGCATCCAGGCCCGCTTGACGTCGCTCCCCCGGTGCCCCGAGTAGTCGTCGATCAGCAGTTCGGCACCGGGCCAGGCGTTCGCGAGTTCCCACGCGGTGCGCACCGGGCAGCTCAGGTCCTGTCGGCCGTGGATGAGCACGCCAGGGATGCCGGCCAGTGCCGGGGCGCCGGCGATCACCGCGTTCTCGTCGAGCCAGCCCGCGTGGGCGTAGTAGTGCGCGCAGATCCGCACGAACGCGAGTGTGTCCCGGTCTGCCAGTTCAGCCCGCGCCACCGTCGGGGCGCCAGGCTCGAGCGACAGGACGACGTCCTCCCAGGTACGCCAGCTAGCGGCGGCGTGGTTCCGGATGGCCGGGTCAGGGTGCTCCATCAGCCGCGCGTAGGCAGGGACGATGTCCTCGGGCCTGGCGGCTGCGGAAGCGTCCCTGAACCGCTGCCATTCCTCAGGGAAGAACCGGCCGACACCTCGGTAGAGCCAGTCGATCTCGGAACGCCGGGTGGTGCTGATCGCGCTGAGCACGATCTCCGACACCCGGCCGGGATGGCGCTCGGCGTAGACCAGCGCCAGGGTGGTCCCCCAGGATCCGCCGGCCAGCAGCCAGCGCGAGATGCCGAGGTGCTCGCGCAGCAGCTCCATATCGCGTACCAGGTGGCCGGTGGTGTTGTGACGCATGTCGGCCGCCGGGTCACTGGCGTGCGGGGTGCTCCGCCCGCAGCCACGCTGGTCGAACAATACGATACGATACTGTTTCGGATTGAAACTCCGTCGCATTCTCGGCGCCGATCCTTGCCCAGGTCCGCCGTGCAGCAAGACGGCGGGCTTGCCGTTGGGGTTGCCCGAGGTCTCCCAGTAGATCCGGTTGCCGTCACCGACATCGAGGAGTCCGTGCTCGTAGGGCTCGATCGGCGGATAGAGCTCGGTCATGTCCCGTCCGTCCCGGTGGTCGTGTGCTGAGGTCCCCTAGCCTGATGACGACTCGCGCTCGCGGGGTACATGCTGTGATGATGCAGGGCGAGCAGGCTGCGGAACAGCCTGGCACGGAAGCAGCGCACGCGGCCAGGCGAGCTGAGGCTGCCCGGGAGCGGACCGCCGGCCAGCGGGAGCAGCAGGCCAACCAGCGGGAGTCCACCGCCAACGAGCGCGAGCGCCGGGCCGACGAGCGCGAGCGCCGGGCCGACGAGCGTGAACTTCATGCCGACGAGCGCCAGCGGAAGGCCGATGAGCGTGAGCGCCGCATCGATGATCGGGCCCGCCAGTCTGGACTCAACGTCGAGACCCTGCACCAGCGGACGCTGGAGGCGATCGACCGGGCCCGCGAGTTGCTGGCGCTGAGCGCCGAGCGACTGGATCGCCAGGAGGCGACGACGCGGCGGGAGCAGGCGGGCCGTGATCGCGATCAGGCGGAAGTCGACCGAGCGTCGGCTGAGGCGCAGCGGGCGATGGCAGCACTGCCACCGGACCCCAGCCGGTCGATGCAGCAGGCCAGGGTGAATCTTGAGCGGGCCGTCCGGTCCCTCACGGACCTCGCAGACAGCCGCGACGCCGCCTGCCTGGCATTCGAGGAACTAGCCGCGCTGACCCCCGACCGGCGTGCCGAGTACCAGGCCGCCGCCGACCGGGAACGTGCGGCCGCGCACAAGGCTCGCGAGGTCCTGCGGACTCTGACCGAGTGAGGTTTCTCGGGTAGGCCGACACGGCGTCGCGTGGCTGAATTCGATGGGTCGGGTTTCTGAGCTGGCATTCGGCCCGGCTCAGTCGATCCGCTATCGATAATGAGTGGATATCTCTAATTTACCGGCGGATATGACCCGCCAATCTATTAGGGTGACACTGGTCGGCTGCAGCCCGGAGCCGAATGAGCGGGAGACGCGGCCATGATGATTCTGAAGCTGAATGCCCTGATCGCCGCCGGTGCCGGATTGGCGCTGGCGGCGGCCGGCACCGCCGCAGGGGCGGTGATCGCATCAAGCAGTCCGGTCAGCCGTGGCGGTGTTATCCATGGCTGCTACCGCAAGCACGCCATCCGCGGGAGCCATTTCGTCACGCTTCAGAACGTGGGCACTCGCTGTCCGCGCGGTACCGTTGCCATCTCGTGGAACGAGAAGGGCCCGCAGGGTTCTCCCGGCCCGCAGGGTTCTCCCGGCCCGCAGGGTTCTCCCGGCCCGGGCCTGGTCTACGCGACCGCCTCGGGCACCAGTGGTCCGGTCATCACGACGTCGGGTTCGTATTCCTTCGACATCACCTTCGTCGCGAACAACACCACCAGCAGCACTGTCACGGCCGACTGCGGCGTGCTTGTCCCGGCCGGCGCGGGCGGGCCGACTCTCCAGGCGATCTTCAGCTCCACCGACCAGATCCCAGCCAACGCGAGCACGGTCCTGACGCTGACCGGCATGGGCAAGCTCGCGGCCGGCGCAACCCCGACGATCGGCTGCACCAGCCTGGACGGCACGCAGGTTCTGCCGATCCTGAACGCGCAGTGGTGGGTGGCTCCGGTGCAGACCGCTGGCTGACCACATGGTGTGGGTCGGCGCACGCGAGATCATCGCGGACGGCTCGGAGGCGGCGGCTACCCGGCGGCGAGGTTCCTTAGCTCCCGCACCAGGCTGTCGGCTACTTCCCGCCAGTCACCTACGATGCCGATATCGCAGACATCGAAGAACGGGGCGTCCGGGTCGGTGTTGACGGCCACCACGGTGCCTGCCTGGCGGAGCCCGACGGTGTGGTTGAACTTGCCGCTCATGCCCAGTGCCAGGTAGAGCCGGGGAGCGATGGACAGGCCGGTCAGCCCCACCTGGCGGCTGCGCGGCAGGTGGCCTGCGTCGGTGACCTTCCGGGTGGCCGCCAGCTCCGCTCCCAGGGACTGGAGCAGCGGGTCGAGCAGTTCGTAGTCCTGGGCGGAGACGCCGCGGCCCAGACCGACCACGGCGTGGGCGCGGGCCAGGACGTCCGCGACCGGATCCCTGGTCCGCTTGAGGGTCCGCACCCGGTCCCGGCCGGGAACCGGCACCGTCCGGCGGCTGGTCTGGCTCGCGGCGGGCCGTGCCCCCGTGGCCAAGACTCCCGTGGCCAGGACTCCCGTGGCCAGCACCCCAGGGCGGATCGTCGCAAGCTGCACTGGCGAGGTGGTCGTGATCGCGGCTACTAGCTGCCCGCCGAAGGCCGGTTTCCACGCCACCAGTCGGTCGTCCGCGACCCCGAGTTCCACGGCGTCACCGGTCAGGCCGGCCCCGAGCCTGGCGGCCATCCGGGCCGCAACCTCACGCCCCCAGGACGTGGCGGGTGCGATCACCGCCCACGGCTGGGCGTCTGCGGCCCAGCCCGCCAGATAGCGGGCCACATCCTCCTCGGCCAGCGGCGCCGATCCTGCGGGGACTAGCTCGACGACCTCGCCTGCCCCGCTGTCGATGGCGGCGTCCGCCTCGGCGGCGGTCGCG
>JAJYTW010000189.1 GCA_021792855.1 Actinomycetes bacterium | reverse complement strand
ATGTACCTACTGCCCGGCTGGTAGGTGGTCCACCACCGGACATGGTGGGCGATCAGCCAGGGAAGCCCGCGGGCGTAGGCGGCATTGCCAAGCGGCCGGCCGTCCGGCCAGCCCAGGGTCGTACCAAGGATGTCCGGCGGAAACTGCCCTCTGCCGGTGCTGAAATAGGTGGCGAAGATGCCGTCTTGCAGGGACGGCGTCACCCTCGGACCGGGCATGACTAGCGGAAGCAGGTAGGCCCTGCGCCAGAAGGCCGTCACCTCGTACCACAGCGCGGCATACCCGGCCACGGTGGCCACCATCGCGGGCACCGTCCGGCGCAGCACCACGCCGAGCAGGACCCCGAGCGCGAAGGCGGCGGCGGTCCACCCGATCGACGCGGGCGCGACCAGGCTGAACAGCGCCCAGTCGGACCCGCCGAAGACCGGGGCGGCGGGCGCACCGAAGAGCGGCGTGCCGGCACCCTGCACCGCCACCACCTGACCGTGCCACCAGAAGGCGAGGCCGCCAGTAACCGCGGCGCCGGCCAGCACGACCGCTCCGGCCGGGGCCATCTGCCCGAGCAGCCAGCGGCCCCGTCCGGCACCCTGCACCCAGGCCAGCCGGGTGGCGCCGGTTTCGACCTGGCGGGCGACCAGCGGTGCGCCGACGACCGCACCGGCCACCGCCGGCGCCGCCACCAGCAGCACGATGAGCAGCGACACCAGCAGATGCGGAACCCAGCCGAACAGGTTCGCTTCCAGCAGCAGGCTAATGACCAGCATCAACGCCGCGCAGCCTGCGTAGTAGCCCGCCAGCGTCACCAGGCCGGTCCGGTGCTGCCTCGCCGAGGCGCGCAGCAGACCTCGCCAGGGCGCTGTCCCGGCGGGCCGCGGAAGCTGCCCGCCGTCGGTCACCGCCGCGCTCATGAGGTCACCACCGGGCCACCGGCCAGGAGCATTGCCGGACCCGGCAGCGCGCTGGCGGCCGGATCACGCAGGTAGGCCAGCACGATCTCCTCCACGCTGGGCTCATCGGCCTGCCAGCCGGGCGGAGCGATCCCGCGCGCATCCGCCGTCCGCACCAGCAGGCGGGCCTGCGCTCCGGTTCCGCTGGCCTCGACCACGGTCAGTCCGGGCACCTGGAGAGCCATCTCGCCGCCCGGGCCGGTCAGCACCGCGTGGGTCGCGAGCAACCGGTCCACCTCGCCAGCCAGCTGCACCCGCCCGCCGTTCAGCACCACCAGGTAGTCCGCGATCCGCTCAAGCTCGGACACGACGTGCGAGGAGAAGACCACCGACAGCCCGTCATCGGCTACGGCTGCCATCAGCGCGCCGAGGAACTCGTGCCGGGCCAGCGGGTCCAGGCTGGCCATCGGCTCGTCCAGGATCAGCAGCTCGGGACGTTTCGCCAGCGCGATGGTCAGGGCAAGCTGGGCGCGCTGACCACCGGAGAGGGCGCGGACCTTCCGGTCCGCCGGGATGCCGAGGTTGGCGATCCTGGCCGTGGCCCGCTGGCCGTCCCAGGTGGCGTTCAGGCCGCCGGCCACCCGGAGCATGCCGTCCACCGTCAGGTGCGGGTAGAGCGGCGCGTCCTGGGCCACGAACGCCAGGCCGGCCCGGGCCGCGTCCGACCCGGCGGGCCGGCCGCCGAGCACGGTTATCCGGCCCGCAGTGGGCCGCAGCAGTCCGGCCGCCAGGTTGAGCAGCGTGGTCTTGCCCGCGCCGTTCGGCCCGACCAGGGCCACCACGTGGCCGGCCGGGACGGCCAGGGTGCAGTCCCGCAGCGCCCAGGACCGGCGGTAGCGCTTGGACAGCCCGATCGCCTCGATCGCCGTCATGCGACCTCCCCCGGCCGGGTCACCGTCGCGGACCGAGCGTCGCGGATCGGCCGGCGCCCGTTGCGACCTCCGCTCCCCCGGCGACCGCCGCGGCGCTGGTCGCCCTCGACACGGCGGTCACGAAAATCCCGCAGGCAGGCCCCGAAGAGCGCCTCGATGCCGTCGTCGTCCAGGCCGGCCTGGCCCGCCTCGCGCAGCCAGCCGAGCAGGCCCTCGCGGAGTGCTGCTTGCTCGGCCAGCCCGACCTGACGGAGCGCTCCCGAGACGAACGTGCCCTGCCCGGGCCGTCCGGCCGCCAGGCCCCGGTGCTCAAGCTCCCGGTAGGCCTTCAGCACCGTGTTCGGGTTGATCGCCAGCGACTCGACCGCTTCCTTCACGGTCGGCAGCCGGTCACCCTCGCTCAGGTAGCCGAGCCGCAGCGCCTGCTCGACCTGCTGGACAAGCTGCCGGTAGGTCGGCACGCCCGAACCGGGCTCCAGCCGGAACGAGATCGGCGAGCCGCCGCTCCCCTGGCCGGGCTCCCGGCCGGGGTCCCCGGCGGCGTCGGCCGCTCGTGCCCCGCGATCCGAGATTGACCCTTTATCTATAGTCATAGATAAAGGGTAGAACGAGGCTGCGGCGCGGGTCAAGGGAGTGATCGCGACGGCCCGCCGTCTCCCCGGATCGGGCCGGGAGTCCGGGGCATAGGCCGGGGCGGGCAACGAGCGCCGGCCGGGTAAGGGCCGGAACCGCGTTGCGGACCGGAACCGCCCGGCGCGCCAGAACCGTTCTTACGACTGTGAGTACGGCGGCAGGTCCAGTCGCTTCCTGATCTCCTGCTGGATCTGCTCCGGTGCCGGGCGGGCGTCCACGGAGACGACGTACTCCTTGCGCCGGAAGATGTCGAGCACCGGGTTGGTCTTCTCGTGGTATTCGCGCAGGCGGACCGCGAGGGCCTCCTCCGTGTCGTCCTCCCTCCGCACCAGCGTGCCGCCGCAGGCGTCGCACCGGCCGGGCTGGTGCGGGCTGTTCGCGATCAGGTTGTAGTCCATCCCGCAGCCCGAGCAGAGCCGCCTGGCCAGCACCCGGCGATGCACCTCGCCGTCGGGCAGGTCAAGCTGGATCACCCCGTCGATGTCGTAGCTCTCCAGGAAGAACTCCGCCTGGCGCTGGTTGCGCGGGAAGCCGTCGATGATGAAGCCGTAGTTCCAGTCGTGCTGCGCCAGCCGGTCCCGCACGACGCCTTCCACCAGGTCGTCGCTGACCAGCAGTCCGGCCGCCATGGTGCGCCGCACCTGGGCGCCGAGCTTGGTGTGGTTCTGCACGTTCCAGCGGAAGATGTCGCCGACCGCGATGTGCACCAGATCCAGGTCCGCGGCCAGCAGCCCGGCCTGGGTGCCCTTGCCGCTGCCCTGCACGCCCATGATCACGTACTTGCGCACGAACACCGCCCGCCTCAGCCGCCGCGGCGCGGCGGATCCCCGACCCCGGGCGCGGACACGCCCGGCGCAGCCAGGCTAGCTGGCCGGCTCCTGGGCTCCCCGGGCCGCCGTCGCGGCGACGTCATCCCCGCCGCGGCCGCCGAGCCCGAACTGGCGCTCGCACCGCCGCCGCAGCCGTGGCTCCAGCGACTCCCTGATCACCGGCCAGTCCTGGCTGAGCAGGCCGGCGTTGACGAATCGCGCGATGTCGTTCCGCTTCCCCTGGGTCAGCACGATCCCGTACATGCTGCGCCTGATCCGGTCGTCGCTGACGTCGAACTCACGCATGCCCGGCCAGGCCAGGTGCCTGGGCAGCATGATGACTCCCTTGACCGGCCCGCGCAGGTCGCTGGCGTCGCCGGGCAGCCGTCGGGCCAGACCGAGCCGTCCTGGCAGCAAGTCCGCTACAGACATAGTCCCGATTATCACCGACCGGCGGGCGATCGGCGGCATGACGCGCGGATCCGCCTGCCCCGCCCCCGGTGCCCGGCCACCGCCACGAGCACGTCAAAGCGGCGCTAGGCTCATGACATGTCCGACTCAACGGCTGCGCCACCCCCCATGCGGCCGCGGTGGCGCGTGCTGGTCACGCCGCGGTGGATCAGCTGGCACCTGTTCGCCGTCTGCGCGGTCATCGGCATGATGTGGCTCGGTGACTGGCAGTTCCGCCGCGCCATGGCCGGCAACACCCTGAGCTGGGCGTATACCTTCGAGTGGCCGATCTTCGCGGTCTTCGGGGTGTTCTTCTGGTTCAAGACCGTCCGGGACGAACTGCATCCCGACACCGGGCGCAAGTCCAGCCCGCAGGTCGTCCTACCGGCCGGGACCAGGCAGCCGGGTGCCGCCGCCACCGCGACCACCACCGCGGCCACCGGCGCGACCCTGGCCGGCGCGCCAGCCGAGGACCCGGGCGAGGACGAAGCGGCTCAGCCCGTGGACACCGAGCTTGCCGAGTACAACGCGTACCTGGCCAGGCTGAACAAGGAAGTCAAGAGTCACGGCCGGTGGCACGGGCTGCGGTAGGCCCGGCCCGGCGAACGAGCGCCCGCGGCGCGCGCAGCACGCGGTCGCGGGCCTGGAGGAGGAACTAGGTGTACGACCAGCGGCTTGCCCTGTCCGTGCGGGTCTACCGGATCATGGCCTACGTGACCGGCACGGTGCTCCTCGTCCTGTGCTTCATCGGGATTCCGCTCCAGGTCTTCGCGAACAACCTGGTCATCGTCAAGTACGTCGGCACCCTGCACGGCATGCTCTACATCGTCTACATCGTCACGGCCTTCATCATGACCAGGATGGTCCGGATGAAGATTGCCAGCGTCGGGACCATCGTCGTGCTGCTGGCCGGGACGGTGCCCATCCTCACCTTCGTGGTCGAGCGCTGGGTGAGCCGCACCTACATCGACCCCGCGCTCGCGGCCGCGCAAGCCAGTGGGACGCCGTCGGCGGCCGTCAGCGGGTGAGCGAGCAGTACTTCACCGCGCAGCCGTCGGCACGGCACCGGCCCGGCAGCGTGCGCGTGCTGCTGCCCGGCCTGCACCTGAACCTGCGGACCGACTCGGGCGTGTTCTCGGCCGACCGGCTCGACCCGGGCACCAGGCTGCTGCTGGATACCGCGCCGCCCCCGCCAGCCACCGGTGACCTGCTCGACCTCGGCTGCGGGTACGGACCGCTCGCGCTGGTGCTCGCCGCCCGGTCCCCCGGCGCCCGGATCTGGGCCGTCGACATTAACGAGCGTGCGCTCGAACTCACCGCGCGCAACGCCAGCGAGGCTGACCTGCCCAACGTCCGGTGCGCCCTGCCGGACGATCCGGCTCTGCCGCCCCGGTTCGACCTGATCTGGTCGAACCCGCCGATCCGGGTTGGGAAGCAGGCGCTGCACCAGATGCTGCGCACCTGGCTGGCCCGGCTCCGCGACGGGTCCAGCGGGTACCTCGTGGTGCAGCGCAATCTCGGCGCCGACTCGCTCCAGCGCTGGCTGACCGAGTCCGGCTGGCCCGCCGAGCGCACCGCCGCCCGGGCCGGGTACCGGGTGCTCCGGGTCACCGGACCCGCCGGGGGTGACCGGTGACCCGCCAGTTCGGCCAGACCGACGTCAAGCGCCTGAACCGGTCCTGGCGGCGGGTCACCCGGTCCCGGGTGGCCCTGCTGCTCGAATCGGTCGGCCAGCCGCACAACCTGGGCTCGATCACCCGCACCGCCGCCGCGTTCGGAGTGGAACGGATCTGGCTGGTCGGTGATACCGCCAGCCCGGACCATCCGGCGGCGCGCAAGACCGCACTGGGAACGGGCCGGTTCCTCACCTTCGAGCGGGTCGCTACCGTGGCCGAGGCCGCGGCCCAGGTCCGTGCCGACGGGCTGCGTCTGGTGGCGGTGGAACTTGCCGAGGGCGCGGTGCCGCTGCACCGGGCCGATCTGGACGGCGGCGTCTGCCTGGCTCTGGGCAACGAGGACCGCGGCTGCTCCGCCGCCCTGCTCGCGGCCGCCGACCTGGTCGCCTACATACCGCAGACCGGCCGGGTCGGATCGCTGAACGTGGCCGCGGCCGCCGCGGTGGCCGTCGCCGAGGCGCGGCGCAGGGAATGGGCGGCCATGCCGGGAGGCGAGCCTCCGTCCGCCAGCGGTCCCGGCGATGGATAATCGCGGCGTTACGGCTTCCCGGGGGCACAGGTGCAGGCAGGCTTCCTAGATCATCCGCGGCCGGCGGCGTTCGCCCACCGGGGCGGGTCGGTGCGTTTCCCTGAGAACTCCTGGCGGGCCTTCGAGCACGCCATCGGGCTCGGTTACCCGTATCTGGAGACCGACGCGCATGCCACCAGTGACGGGGTGCTCGTGGCCTTCCACGACAAGACCCTGGACCGGGTCACCGACCGCACCGGGGCGATCGCGGCGCTGCCGTACCGGGAGGTGGCCGCCGCGCGGATCGCCGGCACCGACCCGATTCCCCGGCTTGAGGACCTGCTCACCGCCTGGCCGGACGCCAGGTTCAACATCGACGTCAAGGATGCTCCGGCGGCCAGGCCGCTAGCCGAGTTGATCCGCCGCACCGCGGCCTGGGACCGGGTCTGCATCACCTCGTTCTCCGCCGCCCGGTTGCGGCTGACCAGGCGCCTGCTCGACCGGCCGGTCTGCATGGCCGCGTCCCCGGTCGGCGCCGCCGCGCTCCGGTCCGGCATGCCCGGCCGGGTGCTCGCTCCCGCGTTCGCCGCCCGGTCGGTCCGGTGCGCCCAGATCCCGGTCAGCCTCGCGACCGCGCCGGTGATCGGCCGCGCGCACCAGGCGGGCCTCGCCGTCCACGTGTGGACGGTAAATCAGCGGGAAGTGATGGAGTCGCTGCTCGATCTCGGAGTAGACGGAATTATGACCGACGAGACCGAATTGCTGCGCGATGTACTGATTTCCCGGCACCAGTGGTGGCCGCGGACGGGCGACTGACCGGCGCCGCACGCTGCCGCTCACCCCGGATGTGAGCGCATATTATCGACTATCGTCTCCGCGGGGTGATTGGAAGGGTCCCCATGCGGGAATCTTGTTCGCGTCCCTGCCGTTCATTTAGATGACACCTCGAGCGCCCGGAGGCAGCGAACATATGGCCGAACGTGCACTGCGTGGTACCCGACTCGGCGCCACAAGCTACGAGAACGACCGGAACACCGACCTGGCACCACGCCAGGAGGTCGCCTTCGACTGCCCGAAGGGCCACCGGTTCACCGTGCCGTTCGCCGCCGAGGCGGAGGTCCCGCCGACCTGGGAGTGCCGGGTCTGCGGCGCCACCGCGACGACCGCGACCGGCGACGAGCCGACAGCGGCCAAGGTCAAGCCGCCGCGCAGCCACTGGGACATGCTGATGGAGCGGCGCAGCGTCGCGGACCTGGAAGAGGTCCTGGCGGAGCGACTGGCCATCATCAGGGGCCAGCGCGGCGCGGACATCGCCGCGCCGCCGGCCAGCCACCGCCGCAGCGCCTGACCGGCCGCAGCGCCTGACCGATATCCGATCGGCCCGGGGACCGCCCGCCGCTAACGGCGGCGCGCTCTCCGGCCCCGGCCGGACAGTCCCCACTGGGTCACCCGCCAGAGTGCCTCGAGCACGATAGAGCGGCTCATCTTGCTGGCGCCGCGGGCCCGCTCGGTGAACGTGATCGGCACCTCCGCGACCTTGAGCCGCTGCTCGACCGTGCGCAGCGTCAGGTCGATCTGGAAGCAGTACCCCTGCGAGTCAACCTGGTCCAGGGCGATCGCCCGGAGCGTGTCCGCACGGTAGGCCCGGTAGCCGCCGGTGGCGTCCCGCACCCCGATCCCGAGCATCAGCTTGACGTACAGGTTCGCGCCCCGCGACAGGAACTCGCGCGACTTCGGCCAGTTCACGACCGTCCCGCCGGGCACGTACCTGGAGCCGATGACCAGATCGGCCGATGGCAGCGCGGCCAGCATGGCGGGCAGGTCCGCCGGGTCGTGCGAGCCGTCCGCGTCCATCTCCACCAGCACGCCGTAGTCGTGCTCAAGTGCCCACCGGAAACCCGCGATGTAGGCGACCCCGAGCCCGGACTTGCCCTGCCGGTGCAGGACATGCACGCTCTGGTCGTTGGCCGCCAGCTTGTCGGCGATGTCCCCGGTGCCGTCCGGGCTGTTGTCATCGACGATCAGGATGTCCGCGTCCGGCACTGACGTCCTGACCCGCGACACGATCAACTCAATGTTGTCCCGCTCGTTATACGTCGGGATGATGACGGCTACCGGGCCGAGTGCGCCACCGGGCCGCTCAGATGCATTCAATCTCTCCGCCTCGAGTCACGTCGACATACGTGCGCTCAGGTAACAACGATGCCAGCCCGCAGGCGGGTTCCCGCGCTTGGTTCGTTTTCCTTGGCTCACACCACCGGACCGGCGCCAGAGTAGCCGATGCCGCGACTGTGCGAGGGAGAGGCCCAGACATCCTTCGGACCGAAGGGGCGCCCGCTGGCAGCGGGCGCGGCCCTCGTTGTCTACTGGATGTCTGGACCCCTTCCAAGTCCAGCCCCGGCCCCGTACCCAGGCCCCGACTGACACCGCCATGACGTGGCCGCCCGTCGCGCCTCGCATGAACCTACCGCTGCGCCCCGTGCTGTCAAACCGGGGGCACTGCTACGGATGGGACGACATGGGTCTGTTGGGTCCTGTTGACCGGCGATACGATTTACACGCTCCTCAACCATGAGGCGAGGTCCGCTTGACGCAATCCGGCGATAGCCGATGGGCAGCAGGAATCCTCATCCATCTGGAGGCAAGTTATGACAAATGGCCCCGAATCCAGTAACGCTGGCAACGAAGTATCCGAAGCCCAGATCGCGGTGCACTGGCGGGAAGAGGATTACATCCAGCCGCCAGCAAGCTTCGTCGCCCAGGCCAACGCCTCGGATCCGGCCATCTTCGAGCGCTTCTCCGAGGACAAGTTCCCCGAGTGCTTCACCGAGTA
>JAJYTW010000188.1 GCA_021792855.1 Actinomycetes bacterium | reverse complement strand
GAGGCCGCTCGGCTGCTGCTCGAGGAACGGGCCGACGCTGTCGCCGCAGCGATCAGCGCCGACATGGGCTCGCCGCTAGCGTTCGCCCGCAAGGTCCAGGTCGGCACCCCGCTGGCGGTGCTGGCCAGCTACGTCGAACTGCTGGCCGGCCATGATTTCGGCGGCGAGCGGATCGGGAACGCGCTCGTGGTCCGTGAGCCAGCGGGGGTCGTCGGGGCGATCACGCCGTGGAACTATCCGCTGCACCAGATCGTGGCCAAGGTCGCCGCCGCCCTCGCGGCCGGCTGCACGGTGGTGCTCAAGCCCAGTGAGGTGGCCCCGCTGGCGGCGTTCGAACTGGCCGACATCTGCCACGAATCCGGCCTGCCCGCTGGTGTGTTCAACCTGGTCAGCGGTACCGGCAAGGTGGTCGGCGAGGCGATCGCCGGCCATCGTGACCTCGACCTGGTGTCGTTCACCGGTTCGGTGCGGGCCGGCCGGCGGGTGGCCGAGGTCGCGGCCGTGACGGTCAAGCGGGTGACACTCGAACTCGGCGGGAAGTCGGCGACCGTGATCCTGCCGGACGCCGATCTCGGCCTTGCCGTGAAGGTCGGGGTGGCGAAGGCGTTCGTGAACGCCGGCCAGACCTGCAACGCGCTGACCAGGATGCTGGTGCCGGCTGACAGCTACGACGAGGCCGTCGCGCTGGCCGTGGCGAGCGCCGGGCGGTACCGGGTGGGGGATCCGCTCGACTCGGACACCAGGATCGGCCCGCTGGCCTCGGCCGCCCAGCGGGACCGGGTGCTCGGCTACATCGAGCGCGGCCTGGCCGAGGGCGCGAGGCTCGTCGCGGGCGGCCCGGACCCGCTACCCGGCCTAGAGGGCGGCAGTTACCTGCGGCCGACGATCTTCGCGGACGTCCGGCCGGAGATGACCATCGCGCAGGAGGAGATCTTCGGGCCAGTGCTGTGCATGCTCCGGTACGCCTCCGAGGACGAGGCCGTGGAGATCGCGAACGGCACGCCGTACGGGCTGGCCGCGGCGGTCTGGTCGGCGGACCAGGAGCACGCGGTGGCAGTTGCCCGGAGGCTGCGGGCCGGGCAGGTGGAGATCAACGGCGGCGCGTTCAACGTGGCCGCGCCGTTCGGCGGCTTCGGGCAGTCCGGCTATGGCCGGGAACTCGGCCGGTACGGGCTCGAGGAGTTCCAGGAAGTCAAGGCGCTGCTGTTCTGAGTCCGGTCCCCGGCGGGCGGCCGGCCAGGTGGCCGGCGTGCGCTGGGCGCGACGGCCACCTGAAGCCCGGTCCGGAGCCGGTCAGAACATGATCGGCGCCCAGGGCGCCGGGTCCCAGGACATGGCCGACGACAGTTCGGCCACCGCGCCATGCCGCAGTTCGGCGATCTGCCCAGCCCCGGCCAACGCGGACAGCCGCGTTCCGCCCAGGTAGGCGGCGCCGAGAGCGGAGACATCCAGGGCGATATCGGGGTCGGCGGTGGTGCGCTCGCAGATCGCCTCGCCGGCTTCGGCCGCCTGCCAGGTGCGTTCCGCCGCGGCAGCGCGAAGCCGCCACCGGCCCGCGTTGGCCGGCACGAGTGCGTCGGCGACCTCGATGACCAGGTCGACCGGGCGCAGGTAACGCCGTGCGGCGAGGGCGGCGGGCAGGTCGACCAGCCTGATCCACAGTCCGTCGGACTGCCTGGTCCGCACCTGCCGGGACTCGGTGAGCAGGAACGGCAACGGGTCGTCGACGGGCCGCCGGTAGGCGCGCGCGGTCGTGACGAGGTCGCGGGAGAGCAGATCGGCCCACAGCGCCTCGCATGCCACCGGGTCGGCGCTGAACAGTTCGTGCACCACCATGGCGCCGTCGGCGATGCCGTCGGCGTCCCAGTCGTCCTTGGTCGCGTACAGCGCGTACCCGCGTGGGCCAGAGTCGTCCTCGGCGATCAGGCTCAGCAGCGGGGACCGGCCGCGCCTGGCGAACTCCGGGTCGCTGATGGCCAGGTCCCACCAGCCGGCCGATCGGCTGATCATTCCGGGCCGGGTCGGCCGCACTGCCTCGTAGACCTCGGCCATCTCGCGCAGTGCGCTTGTCGGCTCCGTGATCCGCAGGGTGACCGGCCCGGTCGCACGCACCGCCCCGGGGCGCGCTTCGGCATCGGCGGCCGGGACGGCATCGCTGGCCGGATGGGCGGCCTCGGGGCGGCTGCGCAACCGGGCTACCCGGCAATTTATGACATATCGCTGCTCGGCGACCGCGGGCCCGTAGCCGTACCGCTGGTAGATGGCCGATTCCGAGGCGAACAGCGCCGCGACTGGCTCGCCCCGGCCGAGCACGTCGGCGATCTGGCTGGCCATCAGGGCGGACAGAATGCCGCGCCGCCGGTGCGAGGGGAGCACGGCCACCGAACTGACTCCGGCCGCCGGCACATCGCCGCCCGGTACGGTCAGGCCGAAGGAGTAAGCGACGGCCGAACCGACGATCCGATCCCCGTCGAACGCGGCCAGAGTCCGCTCAGGCTCGAAGACCATCTCGTCCAGTCCGGCGATGCTCGCCGCGGACCAGTCGGTGTTGAATGCCTGCCGGGATGGCTCGATGAACGCGGTCAGGTCGTCCCGGCCGACGGGCCGGATCGGGTAGCGAAGGCTCATGCCTGTCTTCGTACCCTGCGGGCATCCCGCCGGTCGAGTCAATTTTGGCCTCCAGGCGGACACGAAAGGGATATCCAGGTCAGTCTGGCAGCGCTGGAACGGCCGCTATCGCAGCGGAAGCCGGTACAGTTTCGGCATCATGACTTCGGGTTCCTGGCGTCGGGCGTGGCTGGCGGCGCGTGCCGCCGGGTCCTCGTTTCGCGGCCTGCTGCGACGGCAGTTCATCACCAGGAACCGTCGGCTGGCCTTCATCCTGGCGCTGGCCGTGGTCGGGATCGGCGTCGCCGCGGTGCACGTGTCGGCCTCGTGGTTCTCACCCGGCCTGATGATCCTGCCGATCCTGGCTGGCGGACTGCTGCTGTGGCCCAGGGCGCTGCGGGTCCTGTTCGGGCTCGTTGCCGTGATGCTCACCTACGACATCATCAAGATCGACGAGCGCACCGGATTCGGCACGGTGGCGACGATCATCATCGTGGCGTTCTTCGCCGAGGCGCTGGCCAGGACCCGGGCCAGGCTGGGGCTGCAGGGCCTGCGCGGTGACCAGATGCTGGTAGACCTGCGAGACCGGATCAGGGCGCAGAGCGCGTTGCCCGCCCTGCCCGAGGGCTGGGCGTGCGAATCGGTGCTGCGCCCGGCCGGGGGAGGCTCGTTCGGCGGCGACTTCGTCGTATCGGCCTGCGACGGCAAGACCCTGGAGGTCGCCGTGGTGGACGTGTCCGGCAAGGGCATCGACGCCGGCACCAGGGCGCTGCTGCTCTCTGGCGCGTTCGGTGGCCTGCTCGGGTCCGTCCCTGCCTCGGAGTTCCTCCCCGCCTGCAACGCCTACCTGCGGCGCAGCGAGCCCAGCGAGGGCTTCGTTACCGCGGTGCATCTCGCGCTCGACCTGGCCTCGGGGAACTACGTGATCACCTCGGCCGGGCACCCGCCTGCCGCGCACTTCGACCGGGGCAGTGGTTCCTGGCGGCTCACCCAGGCATCGGGCATTGTCCTCGGGGTCGTTCCCGACCTGCGGGTCGTTCCCGACCGGGAGACGCTGCGGCCGGGGGACGCGCTGATGCTCTACACCGACGGCCTGGTCGAGATCCCGGGCAGGGACATCGACGTCGGCATCGACCGGCTGCTCGGCGAGGCGGATCGGCTCGTCGCCGACGGCATCCGCGGTGGCGCGGCGGATCTGGTCCAGCGGATGCAGAACGGCGCGGGCGCCGCCGACGACTGCGGCATGGTGCTCATCTGGCGGACGTGACCGGCCCGGTGCCGCGCAGCCTGGTCAGCGCGTGCTCGACGAGGGCCACCAGCACGTCCCGGCTTGAGCTGCGCTGCCGGGCGTCGCAGAGCAGCAGCGGAACCTCCTCGGGCAGGTTCAGCGCCGCCCGCATGGTCCGGATCGGGTAGCGCCTGGCCCCGTCGAAGCAGTTCACCGCGACGACGAACGGCATGCCCACCCGCTCGAAGTAGTCGATCGACCCGAAGCAGTCGGCCAGCCTGCGGGTGTCGGCGAGCACGACCGCGCCCAGGGCGCCGTAGGCGAGTTCGTCCCACATGAACCAGAACCGGGTCTGACCGGGCGTGCCGAACAGGTACACGACCAGGTCGTCGCTGATCGTGATCCGGCCGAAATCCATCGCCACCGTGGTGGTGGACTTGGCCTCGACGCCGTCGAGGTGGTCCAGTCGCGAGCCGGGCTCGCTCAGTTCTTCCTCGGTGCGCAGCGGCCGGACCTCGCTGACCGAGGCCACCATCGTGGTCTTGCCCGCGCCGAACCCCCCGGCGATCAGGATCTTGATCGTGACCGGCGCGGTGGCGCGGGAATCGCGCGGCCGCGGGGCCAGCGGATCAGAGTCGGCGTAGAGCATCGGCAACCTCCTGGAGGATGCGCAGGTCGCGGACCGGGGCGCTGGCGGGCTGGTGCACCTCGACCAGTCCCCGGTCGCGAAGATCGGCGATCAGGACGCGGACCACGCCAAGCGGCAGGTCGATTCCCGAGGCGAGATCGGCCACCGACATCGGGGTCCGGCACAGCCGCAACACCTGCCGGTGCTCTGGCTCGAGCCCGGGTTCGGCCTCCGCCGCGTCACCAACGGCCAGCACCGAGGCGACCAGATCGATACTTGAGCCGCTAGGCCTGGTGCGCCCGGCAGTCAGGGCGTAGGGCCGGACAATCGGGCCGTCACGGTCCGGTGACCGGTTCTCCTGGCTGCTCTCCATGACCGGTCACGATGTGGGAGCGATGAACTGCGCGGGCCGGGGACGGACGCCGAGGTGCTGGCCGACCCGCTTGACCAGGACGGCCATCTCGTAGGCGATCAGGCCAGCGTCCGCGGTCGAGTCGGCGAGCACGGCCAGGCAGCTGCCCTCGCCGGCGGCGGTCACGAAGAGGAACGCGGATTCAAGCTCCACGATCGTCTGCCGCGGGCTGCCGCAGTCGAAATGCTGGCCGAATCCCCTGGCCAGGCTCTGAAAGCCGGCCGCAACGGCGGACAGGTGCTCCGCGTCGTCGCGGCCCAGTTCGGCGGAGGCGCCGATGGCGAGCCCGTCCCTGGACAGGATCACCGCCTTCCGGATCTCGGCAACCTTGCCGACCAGATCGTCAAGCAGCCAGTCCAGGCTGCTGTCGGTGGTCATCTCGGGCCTCCTGCCATGGTCGGTACCCCCGCAAGCACGGTCACTCTCCCTCCCGCAGGCCAGCGGCATCAAGTTGGTCGCCGACCGATCGATCGGTGGACGGCTGATCTCCCGGCGTCTGGTCGGCGGCTTGCTGGTCGGCGGTCGCACCGGCCCGGGCAGGCACGCCGCCGCCCGGCCCGGCGTGCCTGGGTTCCGACGCCGGTGCGGACCGGCCGCGCTGCCAGCCCCGCTGCAAGGCCGCCATCGTGTTCCTGGCGGCCTCCGGAGCGACACTCGCTTCGAGAGCAGACCCGGTGACCGCGCCTCCAACCGGCCGCGCGCTTGCGGCGCCCGTGATGCCTGGTCCCGCGCCCGGCGCGGGACCAGACCGCGCGGCGGTCGCCCGACGAAGCTGCGGTGCAAGGTTCGCCTGAGGCACCCGCACCGGCAGGCCGTCCAGATCGCTCATGCTGGTCGGGGCGGCGGCGGCCGGTCGCGCTGCTCCGGTGTCGCCGGCCGGGGCCACGGGCCATGACGGCCCGGCTGTCTCGGCGGACTCGGCGGACTCGGGCCGGGTGAAGACCGATCCGGGTGGGATGAACGCGGAGCTGTCGGGCCCGGTGACAGCGGCGTCGGCTGTCCGCGGGGGCTGGGTGTCGGTCGCGGCAATTCGTCGTGGCAGCTCACCGGGGCGGCCCGAGGTGCCATTCGTAGTGTGTTCTGCGTCCGGACCCGATGGCAGCACGACGTCGGACCGGCCGGCCCGGCCCCCGGAGCCGGGCGACGGCGTGCTGAGCGCCTGATCTTCGGGACCGGCGGCCATGGGTGGTCCCACCTGTCCGGCCGCCCGGCCGGCGGCTGCGGCCCGGACGCCGGTGATCTGCGGCACCGGGCGGCCGCCAAGCTCGCGGACACCGGCCGAGTAGCGACCATCGTCCTGCGACGTGACGACCAGGTTCTTGGGGATCAGCACGACGGCGGTCACGCCGCCATAGGGCGAGGTGCGGAGGGTGATCTTGATGTCGTGGCGGCCGGCCAGCTGGCCGGCGATATAGAGCCCGAGCTGCTCGGTGCCCATCTGCTCGAATCCCGGCGGGTCGGCGATCGTGGCATTGGCCGCCTCGACCTGCGCGTCGGTCATCCCGAGGCCACGATCCTCGATCTCCACCGACAGGCCCCGGGCGACCAGATCGCCGTCTACCCGCACCTGGGTGTGCGCGGGGGAGAACATGGTGGCGTTCTCGACCAGTTCGGCGAGCAGGTGGATGACGTCCGCGACGGCGTTGCCCGCGAGCGCCGCGCTGGTGCGCGAGGTGACCCTGACCCGGGTGTAGTCCTCGACCTCGGCGACGGCTGCGCGCATCACATCGATGATCGGTACCGGGTCGCGCCAGATTCGGCCGGATGAGCCGCCAGCCAGGATCAGCAGGCCCTCGGCGTGCCGCCGCATGCGAGTGGTCAGGTGGTCGATCCGGAACAGGTCGGCGAGTTCCTCCGGATCGTGGATCCGCCGTTCCATCGCGTCCAGCAGGCTCAGCTGGCGGGTCAGCAGGGACTGGTTTCTCCTGGCCAGGTTCCGGAACACGTCGTTGACGCCGCGCCGGATCCTGATCTCGTCGATGGCTGAGATGACGGCGCTCCTGGCGATCGCGTTGAACGCCCGGTGCACCTGGCCGACTTCGTCGGCGCCCGGTTCGGCATCGGTATCCTCCGGCGGGGGCTGGACCTCCTCACCGGCGCGAAGCTGGCCGATGATCTCGGGCATCCGGCGCGAGGTGAGGTCGATGGCCGAGTCGCGCAGCGCCCTGAGCTGCCGGACGAGGTCGCGGCTGATGACCACGGCGACGGTGATCGCGGCGATCACGGCGAGCAGGCCCGCTCCACCGGCCAGGATCAGCCGGAGCGCGATGGTACGGGACTGACGCAGGATCGAGGCGCTCAGCGTGGCGTTCGCGCGGGTCAGGGCGGCCTGGAGGCCGGTCGAGTAGCGTCCTTCGACGCGAGTCCAGGCGCCCACGGATGCCGGATCGAGTCCGCGCCGCGCGGCCGGGATCGAGGACTCCAGGATCGCCATCCGCTGGACCGCCTCGGCCGGCACGAGCGCGTTGAAATACCCCTGGTAGAACGGGTCGAGCCGGGGCAGTGTGCTCGCCCAGACTTGCTGTCGCAGCACCGCAAGGCGGATGAAGTACGCCTGGTCCGATGCCGGGAAGGTACCGGCGGCCAGATCCGCCTGGAGCAGGTCGGTCTCCTCGCGGGCCGCCTGCAGGGCCGATCCCATCGCGAGCAGGTGGCTGGCCTGGACCGCGGTGGGGCCATTCAGCAGCGGGGTGATCACCTGCTCGGCCACCTGCTCGCCGCCGGAGATGAGGGCGCCGTACGCGGTCAGCGCGTCGGCCGGTGTCACGCTCAGGCTGGTCACCTTCGCCCGCAGCTGGGCAAGGCCGGCCAGGTCGGCGCGCCAGGCACTGATCGCCTGCTGAGCGGCGGAACTCGTGCCGCGCAGGACCCCGGGCGAGGACGAGGCGACCGTGAATGAGCGCACCGCGGTGGTGGTCTTGCGCTCCTGCGCGATCAAGGTGACCAGCACGCTGTTCTGGCCGCTGGCGATGTACAGCGCGGCGTCGAACTGCTCGGCGGCCAACTGCCGCTGCACCTGGGATATTCGCCCGGCAAGCTGATGCCGGGTGGTCGCGGCCTGCCGCAGGCCGAGGAAACTGCCGACGGTGAGGTCGAGCACGATGGCGTAGAGCCCGACCAGGGCCAGCACCGGCAGCAGGACGAGGACCAGGATCCGCGAGCGAACTGACCGGCGACGGAGCATATCGGTTGTCCTCAGAGGTCGAGAAAGCCGGGGCCGACCGTGCCACCCGGGAATCTGAACGCGGTGAGGTGAGCTTACTCGCCCAATGCGGGCACCACAGCTGCATCGGGATGAATCGCCGGTTATTTGGCCGGACCATGTCGCACTATGTCTCTGAGTAGTTGTGGATACACGTAACGTAATTGACTGGCAGAATGGCCGGGTCATGACCATGACCCGGAAATCGGCGACCGCGGTCGCGGCGGCACCCGCGCGCATGGCGCTGGACCGGGCCGTCGCGGCCCTGCTAGGCCTGCAGCACGGCGACGGACGGTGGCAGGACGACCCGGCACCGGATCGCCTCGACGAGGCGCGGCGACTGGCGGCGCACCTGAGGCTGGGGGCTCCCTGGCCCGGTCAGGCAGAGCAGGCCATTGCGGCAATCCGGTCCGCGCAGCGGGCAGATGGCGCCTGGTCGCGATTTCCCGACGGCGGGCCCGATCCGGCGGCTACCGCCGTTTGCTGCGCTGTCCTGAGATTGGCGGGCGAACCGGCCGATTCCTACTCGGTGGCAGTGGCGCTCGGCTGGCTGCGGGCGGCGGGGTGGCCGCCCGAGGCCGGGTGGCTGCCCGAGACCGGCGTGTGCCGCCCCGTTCGGACCGGTCCCGGCCGGCTGGCCGGTCCCGAGTCCGGCCGGTCCGCGACCGTGCTGGCCGCTACTGTGCTCGAACGGGCCGG
>JAJYTW010000187.1 GCA_021792855.1 Actinomycetes bacterium | reverse complement strand
TGGCCCGCGGTCTGGCGATCGCCGCCACCGCCACCGGCGACCTGGTCGCGCCGTTCCTGGCCGGCCCCGCGGCCGGGTCCGCGGGCGCCGGGCCCGTCCCTGGCTAGAACGGGGTGGCGAACCCGAAATCGTCCGGGGCGTCCGGGCTGCCGCCTGCCGCGGGTTCCGCGGGTGCTGCCAGGGCAGCGGGCGGTGCGATCGGCGCCCCCGGCGCTGGCCACGACCGGGCGGGCTCCGGCCGGAGCGACCGGAGGCGCGCCTGTTCCCGTTCCCGCCGCACCGCGAGGACGGCGGCGAGCAGTGCCTCGGGCGGCGTCCCGGCCGGTGGCGGCGGGCTGACCTGGGCGGCGACGTCGGCGGCCAGTCTGGCGCCAAGCTGGCCGCGTGCCTCCGGCCGGAGCGTGAAGTACCTGCGCAGGTAGCTGCCGGCCGCCGCGGCGCTGGGATCGGAGAGTCTGGACACCTCCAGGTGCGCCGCCCATCCCGCCAGCGGCGGCGGGACTGCCGCGAAGACCGCGGGCAGGTCGGGCCGGCGCGGCAGCCGCTCGGTGATCGCGAAGGTGCCGGCGAACATGTCACCCAGCCGCTTGTGCCGCTCAGAGACCAGCGAGGTGATCAGGCCGGCCGGCAGGCCGAACAACACGATCGGCAGCAACGGCAGCAACCAGATCTCGATGAACGCCGCCGCGAGCGCCCGCACCAGCGACTGCCGGAACCGGATCGCGCCGCCGTCGTCGCTCACGACCCGGATGCCGACCGCGAGCTTGCCGAGTGACTTGCCGCGGCTCAGCGTCTCAAAGGCCACCGGGTAGCCGATGGCGACCAGCACGAACATCGCGACGGCCAGTGCCGAGGCCGACGCGGCGTTCAGATGCCTGGCTGCCGCGCTGAAGACGACGACGTAGCCGAACCCGAGGACCGGGATCTGCACGGCCAGGTCGATCAGCAAGCCGAGGATGCGGATCGGGGTCTGGGCGACCGGGAGATCGAGGATGACCGCCTCGCCAGTGACTACCTCGGCCATCAGCCGCCCTCCGCATCCGGTGCCGGGCCGGTAGATTCGCGTGCTCAGACTATCCTCCGGTCAGCGGCCAGCCGATAGTCTCCAGCCGTGGACCTAGAGGCGTTCCTCGCCGAGCACCGGGACGACTGGGCCAGGCTGGACCTGCTGACCCGGCGGCACCGCCGGCTGTCCGGCGCCGAGGTCGACGAGCTTGTGGCCCGCTATCAGCGGGCGACCGCCCAGCTATCGGTGCTCCGGGCGGCGGGCGCCGACCAGGCGCTGACCGCCAGGCTGTCCGGCCGGCTGGCCAGGTCCCGGGCGGTAGTCACCGGCGGCCACGCCTCGTCCTGGGACGCGGTGCGGCGGTTCGCGGCGGTCTCGTTCCCGGCCGCGGCCTACCGGACCCGGCGCTGGTGGCTTGGCGCCGCGGCGGGGTCCATCCTGGTGGCGCTGCTGATCGGCTGGCGGGTCGCCAGGTCGCCGTCCCTGCAGGCCAGCCTGCTGCCGAAGGCGCAGATCGGGAGTCTGGTCAGGTACCAGTTCCGGCACTACTACTCCGCCTATGACGCGCGGTCGTTCGCCGGCCAGGTCTGGACTCACAACGCGCTGCTGGCGGCCGAGGCCGTCATCTCCGGCCTGCTGCTCGGCCTGCCCGTGCTCTACCTGCTGTTCGAGAACGCGCTCAACCTCGGCGTGGTCGGCGCGCTGATGATCTCGCACGGCCGGGCGGCGGAGTTCTGGACCCTGATCCTGCCGCACGGGATGCTGGAACTCACCGCCGTGTTCCTGGCCGCCGGCGCCGGACTGCGGCTGGGCTGGACCGTGGTCGATCCCGGCCCGCGCCCGCGCGGCCGTGCCCTCGCGGAGGAGGGCCGCGCCCTGATCACGGTCGCCCTCGGCGTGGCAGGCGCCCTGCTGGTGTCTGGCGCGATCGAGGCGTTCGTGACGCCGTCCCCGCTGCCCGCCTGGGCCAGGATCGGGATCGGCGCGGCGGCGGAACTCGGCTTCCTCGGCTACGTGCTGATCTTCGGCCGCCGCGCGGTCGCGGCCGGCCAGGTCGGGGACATCGCCGAGGCGCCGGACGTGCTGCCGCTGGCCGGTTAGAGCCGCCCGGCCGCCTTAAGGTCCAGGTAGCGGTCGGCCAGGGCGGCCGGCAGCCGGTCCGGCGGGGCGTCGACCACCTCGACGCCGTACCCTCGCAGCAGCGCCCCGGCCTGCGCCCGGCGGCCCTGCGCCCGCTCTGCCGCCGCGGCCTGGTACACGGCCTGGGCGCTGTCCCTGCCGCCGGCCATCTCGGCCACCCGGGGATCGGCCACCGCGGCTACGACGACCTGGTGCCTGGCCGTCAGCAGCGGAAGCCGGGGCAGCAGTCCCTGCTCGATCGCGGCCGGATCCAGGTCGGTCATCAGCACGACCAGGCAGCGCTGGCGCGCGGTGGCCAGCACCGCGGCGGCCATCACCTCCACGCTGGACTCGACCAGGTCAGGCTCGATCATGGCGAGTTCGGTGGTCAGCGCGACCAGCAGGGCGCCGCGGTCCACGCCGCTCACCCGGGTCCGGATCCGCCGGTCGGCGGCGATCAGGTCGACCCGGTCACCAGCCCGCACGGCGAGTGCGGCGAGGAGCAGCACTGCGTCCATGGCCGCGTCCAGGCGCGGAATGTCACCGACGCGGCCCGCCGAGGTCCGCCCGGTGTCCAGCACGATCACGATCCGGCGGCCGCGTTCCGGCCGCCAGGTCCGGACCAGCACGTCGCCGCGCCGCGCGGTCGAGCGCCAGTCGATGGACCGGACGTCGTCGCCCAGCACGTAGGCGCGGAGCGAGTCGAACTCGCTGCCCTGGCCCCGGAGCAGCGACGGATGCCGGCCGTCCAGGTCCCGGAGCCTGGCCAGCTTCTCCGGCAGATGCCGGCGGCTGAGGAACCGCGGCAGCACCCGGACCGTCCACGGGGCGGCCAGGTCGCGCTGCCGCGCGGCGAGGCCGAGCGGTCCGTAGCAGCGCACCGTCACCGGCCCCCCGGCCAGGTCGCCGCGGCGCCGCGGCGTCAGCGACGTCACGACCCGGGCGGCGGCCCCCGGCGCCAGGACCACTCGCGCCCTGGCCGGCCCCGATCCGGCGCTCGGCAGCCAGCCATCCCTGACCACGCCGCGCAGCGCCCTGCGGCCCTCGTTCACGATCGTCAGGGTTACCGATCCGCTCTCGGCGAGGTGCACCCGCCGGTCGCCGGACCGGCTCACCCGGAGCCGGCCTGGCGACGCGGCCAGCACCAGGTCAGCGACGATGCCCGCGAGGATCACCGCGTTCACCACGAGCAGCGCGGTCATCGAGCCGAACGCCAGCACGACGACCGCCCCGGCGACCGCGGCCAGGGCCGCCCGGCCGGTCAGCGTCATCGCGGCACGGGGACGGCGGCGAGCAGGCCGAGGAGCACGCCGTCGGCGGTAGCGCCGTCGAGTTCGGCCTCGGGCCGCACCTGGATCCGGTGCCGCAGCGTCGGCCCGGCCAGCGCCTTCACGTCGTCGGGCGTGACGTAGTCCCGGCCGCTGAGCCAGGCCCACGCCCGACTGGTGGCCAGCAGCGCGGTCGCGCCGCGCGGTGAGACGCCAAGCCGGATCGGCGGGGCCAGCCTGGTCGCCCGGCAGATGTCCACGATGTAGCCGGTGACCTCGTCGGACACCCGCACCCCGCGGACGGCGGCCCGGGCCGCGGCGAGGTCGCCCGGACCGGCCACCGGGCGGATCCCGGCGGCGGCCAGGTCGCGGGGATCGAACCCGGCGGCGTGCCGGCCGAGGATCGCGATCTCCTCCGATCGCTCCGGCACCGGCACGGTGAGCTTGAGCAGGAAGCGGTCAAGCTGCGCCTCGGGAAGCTGATAGGTGCCCTCGTACTCGACCGGGTTCTGGGTGGCCGCGACCAGGAACGGAACGGGCAGCGGCCGGGCCTCGCCGTCCACCGAGACCTGGCCCTCCGCCATCGCCTCGAGCAGCGCTGCCTGAGTCTTGGGCGGCGTCCGGTTGATCTCGTCCGCCAGCAGCAGGTTGGTGAAGACCGGGCCCGGCCGGAACTCGAACGCCGCCGTCCTGGCATCGAAGATCAGCGACCCGGTGACATCGCCCGGCATCAGGTCCGGGGTGAACTGGAGCCGCTTGCTCTGCACCGACAGCGCGTCGGCCAGCGACCGGATCAGCAGCGTCTTGGCTACTCCGGGGACGCCCTCGAGCAGCACATGGCCCTCGCAGATCAGCGCGATCAGCAGTCCGCTGACCACGGACTGCTGGCCGACGACGGCCCTGCCGACCTCGTCCCTGACGGCGGCGAGCGCGGCCCTGGCATCGGCCGTGACAGGACCGGAGCCGGGACTGGCGGCAATCTGGCCGGGGTCAGCGACGCCGGGTGGCTGGGCTACCAGATCGTCTGCGTTCACTGCGAACGTACCTCTCTTTCCAGCTCGTCCAGGCTACGGGCGAGGCGCACGAGATCGGCGTCACTGGCCGGTGCGGGTCCGTAGACGATCTCGGTGACCTGCCGCTCGTCGCGCCGGGCCCGGGCGGCCATCGTGCGGGCCACGGCCTCGGGCGCCGCGTCGGCGGGCAGTTCGAGCACCGGCATAACGCGCCCGAGCATGGCCTCACGGAGCGCGGTCGCGGCCTGGCCCCTGGCGCGCCGCGCCTGGTACAGGCCGGCATGTCCCTCGACCGTCTCGGCGGCCCGGACGACGACCGGCAGTCGCTCGGCGATCAGCGGGCCGAACCTGCGCGCCCGCCAGATCACCGCGAGCAGCACGGCGACGGCTAGCTGCAGTACTACCAGCCAGGCCGTGCGGGTGATCAGCGGCGGCGCGGCCGCCCGGCGGCCGGACCGGCCGGCGGCCCGCCCGGAAGGCTGGGGCACGAGCCAGATGATCCGGCGGTGCTGGCTGAGCAGGTTGAGCGCGAGCGCGGCGTTGCCGTCGCCTGCCAGGAAGCTGTTGGTGAGCGGCAGGCCGGAGCCGATGATCGTGACGGTGCGGCCCCCGGCCCGGTAGCGCACCAGCGCCGGATGGCCGTCGAACCGGTAGCAGCCGATCGCGCCCGGCGGTGGCTGGTAGCCGAGGCCGCCGATGTTCGCCGGTCCCGCCAGCCGGGCGGCGGTGAGGTCGCAACCCGGCCGCAGGTAGGCGGCGGGCAGTGCCGGGATGTGCGCGAGGCGGGTGGCCGGGGCGAGTGCCGCGAGCGTCGCGGCGCCCGGCGCGACCAGCAGCAGGTCGGCGCGGACCCGGGCCAGGGCGGTCCGCTGGGCCGCCGTCAGCAGGCCGGGGCTGGTGACCACCAGGGTGGCTGGTCCGCTGGCCGCGTCGGCCACGGCGGCGGACACGCTGTAGGTGCCGATCACTTGGTGGCCGCGCTCGGTGAGGATGTCGGCGAGGGCGTGGGCGCCGAGCGGGCCGTTACTCGCCGGATCCAGGTAGGAGTTAGGCCGGTACGGCGGCACGAGCAGCGCGACCAGCAGTCCGACCAGGACGCACAGCGCGACGACCGCGAGCAGGCCGCGCCAGCGCCGCCAGCCGGCCGACCCGTCGGTGCCGCGGCTCGCGGCTGTCGTTGCGGACGGCACCAGCGTGCTCCCGGGCTGCGCGGTCCCGGGCTGCGCGGTCCCGGGCTGCGCGGTCCCGGGCTGCGCGGTCCCGGGCTGCGCGGTCCCGGGTGGCACGGTCACCGCGGCAGCCCGAGACCGGCGGCCGCCGGACCGTCCGGGGCCGGGGCGGCGGCCCGGACGGACCGTAGCTCGCCGGCCACCTCGGTCACCCTGGCATAGCCTTGCGCCGTGCCGCGCTGGTCGCCGTACCGGACGTCGTCGAATAGCCGCGCGATGCCGATCAGATCGCCCGCCCGGCCGGGCAGCACCAGGCCGGCCTGGGCGGCTAGCTCGTCGGCGGTCCTGCCGGGATCGGGTCGCAGCACCGCGCGTTCCTCCAGGTCAGCCGCGATCGAGCGGACGGAGTCGATGATCGCGGCGGTGTAGTCATCGGCGGCGGCGTGCCGCTCGGCCGATCGCCGGTAGTCGGCCGCCGTGCGCGATCCGCCGGCCAGCACCGGGGCGGACCGGAGCCGCGATCCCGGTCCGGGCCTGAGCCGGGCGATGATCAGCGCGCTGCCCGCCACGGCGAGCACGAGCAGCACGATCAGGCCGAACCAGCCGCCGGGCACCGCATGGCTGGCGGACCCGAGCGTGCGGGCCAGCCAGTCAAGCACCCGCTGCCAGATGCTGACCTCGGCGAGTTCGCGCCGGGCAAGCCGCTGGGCGGGCACGCGGCCGATATACGGTCCGCCGGCCGTGGTCAGCGGCCCGGCCAGGGCGGACTGCGCAGATCGGAAACCAGGCATGGATTGTGCTCAGGATGATGGCGGCCCGCCGGCCGAGTCGCCCGGCCCCGGCGTTCCGGGTTCTTGGGTGCCGGGTTCTTGGGTGCCGGGTCCGGGATAGCCCCAGCCGGGCGGGGTGGGTCCGGGATTGCCCCAGCCGGGTGTGCCGGTCCCCGGGTAGCCGGGGACCCAGTAGCCGGAACCCGGCGCGCCGCGCTGGCTGGCGGCGGGCGCGGTGGTCGCGAACTCCTCGCCGGTCAGCGACTGGGCCCGGGCCGCCTGATCGAGCACGATGTCCATGCCCTCCCGGCGCATCCGTGCGTCCGCATACAGCAGGACGAGCACACCGGAAAAATAGGTACCGAGCGCGGTGCCGATCACGGCGTACAGCGCGATCGTGCCGATCAGCACGCCGGCCAGCGCCGACGTCGACACCGCGGCCGAATTGGCCGGGCCGAACTGGCCGGCCACGCCGAGGATCGCCAGGCCAATGCCGAGAATGAAGAACAGGACCAGGGACAGGGCCACCAGCATGACGGCGATCAGCGCGAAGATTCCGAGGAACCGCCAGTAGCTGCTCTTCACCAGCTGCCAGGACCGCGCGAAGGCGCGAAACGGAGTCCGCCCCTCGAGCACCACGACCGGCAGCGACAGGCTGAGCAGAACTGCGATCACCAGGTAGAAGGCGACCATCAGCAGTGCGCCGAGAATCAGGCCCGGACCGCCAAGCACCAGAATCGGCACAAAAAAGAGCACGAAGATCATCACGTAAAAAAGCAGCACGGTCAGCAGGATCCAGCCGAGCCTGGACCGGCGGAACGCCTCTGTCAGGCTGATCTTGCGACCCAGGATCATCCGGCCGAAGGCGGCCAGGGCGGCGGCCATCCCGGCGATCTCGGCCACTGAGGCGAGGAAGTCGACAACGAGCGACCAGGCTCCTGAGCCGGTCGGCACGCCGATCCCGCCGGCCTGAACGCTCACGCCGACGAACCCGCCCGCCTGAGCGGAGCTGATGCTAATCAGGGCGATAACTGCGGCGATGATCGCGCCGACCGCGTTGCCGAGTGCGATCGCGCCCAGCGTCGCCGCCAGATTGCGCCGGACGAGTGCGAACGCGCCGCCGAGGATGTCGCCGAGTCCGAGCGGTCGCAGGGGGACGCCGCCCGGCGCGAGAGCCTGCTGCGCCCACCCGTAGCCGGGCTGGCCGTAGCCGGGCTGGGGTGGTGGCTGCTGGCCGGGTGGCGGGTAGCCGTAGCCGGGCTGGGGTGGTGGCTGCTGGCCGGGTGGCGGGTAGCCGTAGCCGGGCTGGGGCGGTGGCTGCTGGCCGGGTGGCGGGTAGCCGTAGCCGGGCTGGCCGTAGCCGGGCTCGGCTGGCTGCTCGCCGGGGCCGGGCTGTCCGGCCGCAGGCTCGTCCGGCCCGCTTTCCTGCGGTGTCTCAGTCACGATGTCGTCCGATCGCGGGCACGGCACTGGCAGTGGCCCGGTCGGGTCCGCTGCGCGGCGGTCGGGCTCATACTCGCACAAAAGATGTCCGTACGGTGCCCGAGCGGTTCGCGCCAGTGCGCCGCCGCGGGCAGACTCATCGGGTGAGCATCATCGCGCTGCGCTGGATCGATCCCCCGGCCGGACCGGCCATCGAATTGCTCGACCAGACCAGGCTGCCCGCCGTCGAAGCCGTCGTCGCCTGCCGCGACGTCCCCGCCCTGGTCGACGCGATCCGGCGCCTGGTGGTGCGCGGAGCACCGCTGCTCGGCATCGCCGGTGCCTACGGCGTGGCTCTGGCGGCGGCCAGAGGGGACGACGTCGAGGCGGCAGCCGCCACGATCGAGCGGGCCCGGCCGACCGCGGTGAACCTCGGCTGGGGCGTCCGCGGCGCCCTGGCCGCCTATCGGCGGGCCGCCGCTAGCGGCCACCCGGCCCCGGCCGCCGCTCTGGCCGTCGCGAGGCAGATCGAGGCGAGCGACCGGCAGGCCTGCACCGACATGGCCGCGCACGGACTGGCGCTGGTGCCAGCCGGCGCCAGGATCCTCACCCACTGCAATACCGGGGCGCTGGTCACGGCCGGCACCGGAACGGCGTTCGGGCTGATCGCCGCCGCGCACCAGGCCGGCCGCCTGGCGATGGTGTGGATCGATGAGACCAGGCCGCTGCTCCAGGGGGCGCGGCTGACGGCGTTCGAGGCGGCCAGGGCAGGTCTGCCGCACCGGGTCCTGGCGGACTCGGCGGCAGCCTCGCTGATGGCCGCCGGGCAGGTCGACCTGGTCGTGGTGGGTGCCGACCGGATCGCCGCCGACGGGAGCGTGGCGAACAAGGTCGGCACCTACTCGCTCGCCGTGCTGGCCAGGCACCACGAGGTGCCTTTCGTGGTCGTCGCCCCGGTGTCGACCGTCGACCTGCGCACTCGCGGCGGCAGTCAGATCGACATCGAGCAGCGGCCCGCGGACGAGGTGACG
>JAJYTW010000186.1 GCA_021792855.1 Actinomycetes bacterium | reverse complement strand
GGCTAGGCGCCGGCCAGGCCCGCGGTGACGAAGGCCGCGAGCCGGGCGGACTGATCGAGCCGGCTCGGCTCGTGCATGTACATCATGTGGCCGGCCTCGTAGTAGGCGAACTCGATGTTGGCGGCGAGTTCGGCCGGGATCGAAAGGTGCGCGATGTCGTGCTCGGCCGACCGGTACGGCGTCGCCGCGTCGTAGTAGCCGCAGGCCACGTGCACCCGCATGTGCGGGTTCACCCGCATCGCCTGGGCGAGTTTGTCCAGCACGTGCAGGTGCTGCGCCTCGAACTCGGAGTAGGACCACGGGTGCACCCGGCTGGTGAGCACCTCATACGGCAGGTCGCAGGCGTAGCCAAGCTCGGCCCGGACGTAGTGGTTGAGCGCGGCCGCGTACGGCCCGGTGATGGCGTCGATCGAGGGGTCCGAACTCCACCGCTCGCGGCCGTAGTCGGTGTCCCACCCGGTGAACCGTCCGTCGATCCGACCGACCACCTTGCGCTCGTCCCTGAGCAGTTCGGTCAGGAAGCGTACGTGCTCGGGCCGCAGGTCGACCCGGTCCAGGTAGTCCGGCGACAGGCCGGTAAGTTCCGCGAGCGTGGCCACCGCCCGCGCCCGCTCGGGCGCGGGCAGCCGGGACCCCAGCGCGAGCACCCGCGGGTACTCGCCGTCCGCGTACTCCTGGGCCTGCTGGAGCACCTGGGACAGCGGCCGGTCTCCGTGCCTGCCGTGGTAGTGCGCGATCGCGGCGTAGGTCGGCAGGTAGTTCACGTATGGGGCGTCGTTGCCCGGCGTGAACTCGGTCGACCCGCCGTCCAGGAAGGCCGAGATCAGCATCAGCCCGTTCAGGTACAGCCCGTACCGCTCCTGCAAGTGCCTGGCCAGGGCCGAGGCCCGGGTGGTGCCGTAGGACTCGCCGCACAGGTACTTGGGCGACATCCACCGGTCGTTGCGGGTGGTCCACAGCCGGATCACCTCGCCGACGGACTCGACATCGCCGCCGAAGCCGTGGAAGTCGCCGGGCTTGCCGCCCTTGATGGCGCGGGAGAAGCCGGTGGACACCGGGTCGATGAAGACCAGGTCACTGTGGCGCAACAGGGTCTGCGGGTTGTCGGCCAGGCCGTACGGCGGCGGCAGCAGGTCGCCGGCGTCGCCCATCAGCACCCGGCGCGGCCCGAGCAGGCCGAGATGCAGCCAGATGCTGGACGATCCGGGGCCGCCGTTGAACGCGAAGGTGACCGGCCGGCTCGCCGGGTCGGCGCCCTCGCCGAGGTCGGCGGTGTAGGCGACCACGAAGATCTCGGCGGTGGCCTGGTGCCCGTCGAACTTGTCGTCGGTGTGCCGCTCGGCGCGCAGCACGACCCGCCCGGCGGTCACGGTGTAGGCCAGGTCGGCGCCGTCGATGGTGATCGTGTGCCGGGTGGTGACCAGGTCGTCGGCGGGCTCGGCGACGATCGCGGTCGCCGGGCCGGTCGTCTCGCCGCCGGCCACCTCGCTGGTCTGGCCGGCGGACTGCGCTGGTGCGTCGGGGCTCGACGACATGACTGCCTCCTGAGGGGGGGGTCGGGGCCGGGCGGTCGGCGGGGTGTCCGTCCCGGAATCGGGCCGGCCGCCCCGCCGCTGGCAGGCTAGCGGGTCGCGGCGATGAGCGCCTCGAAGAGCCGCGGGTCGGTGCCCGCCTCCGGATGCCACTGCACGCCGATCACGAACGGCGGCCGGCCGGGCGGGTTGCCGCCGGCCCGCTCGAACTCGATCCCCTCGACCATGCCGTCGGCCGCCCAGGCGGTCGCGACCAGTCCCGTTCCCAGTCGGTCCGCGCCTTGGTGGTGATGGGTGGGCACGGGCCTGGTGCCCGCGCCGAGGATCGATCCGAGCAGCCCGTCCTGGCCGACCCGGACCGGATGGCTGGCCATCGTGCCCGGCGTGGGGGAATGCTCCTCGTGGCCGACGACGTCCGGCAGGTGCTGGATCAGGGTGCCGCCGAGCGCCACGTTCAGCACCTGCATGCCCCGGCAGATGCCGAGCACCGGCAGTCCGCCCGCCAGGGCCCGGCGCAGCAGCGCGATCTCGGCCGCGTCCCGGTCCGGGCGGACGCCGGCGGTGCGCGGGTGCGGGGTCGCGCCGTACCTGGCCGGGTCCACGTCCGGGCCGCCGGTGATGATCAGGCCGTCCATCCGGTCCAGCGCGGTCTGGACGCCGGGCAGCGGCGGCAGGACGACCGGCACGCCGCCGGCGTCCGCCACCTGATCCAGGTAGTTCTGGGGCAGCACCGTGGCCTGCTGTTCCCAGACTCCCCAGCGGGCGCGCTCGCCGTAGCCGGTGACGCCGATCACCGGCCGGGCGGCGCCGGTCATAGCGGCGTCACGTACGCCCCGGCGATCCCGCCGTCCACCAGGAACTGGGACGCGGTGATGAACGAGGCGTCGTCACTGGCCAGGAACGCGACGGCGGCGGCGATCTCCTCAGGCTCGGCGAACCGGCCGACCGGGACGTGCACCAGCCTGCGGGCGGCGCGCTCGGGGTCCTTGGCGAACAGTTCCTGGAGCAGCGGGGTGTTCACCGGCCCCGGGCACAGCGCGTTCACCCGGATGCCCTCCCTGGCGAACTGCACGCCGAGTTCCCGGCTCATCGCCAGCACGCCGCCCTTGGACGCGGTGTAGGAGATCTGCGAGGTGGCCGCTCCGAGCACCGCGACGAACGACGCGGTGTTGATGATCGAGCCCTTGCCCTGCCGCTGCATGTGCGGGATCACGTACTTGCAGCAGTAGTACACCGAGGTCAGGTTGATCTCCTGGACCCGGCGCCAGGCCTCGATCCCGGTGGTCAGGATGGAGTCGTCCTCGGGCGGCGAGATCCCGGCGTTGTTGAAGGCGATGTCGACCCGGCCGAATTCGGCGGCCACGCCGTCGAACAGGTCGCGCACCTCCTGCTCAACGGCGACGTTCACCCGGCGGTAGACCCCGCCGGTCTCCTCGGCGACCTTCTGACCGGTCTCGTCGTCGATGTCGACGGCGACCACCATCGCTCCCTCGGCGGCGAACCGGCGGGCGGTGGCCAGGCCGATTCCGCTGCCGGCGCCGGTGATGACGGCGACGCGGTCCTGCAAGCGCTGCATGGCTGGTGCTCCTGATCTGATCGGGCGGAACGGACGCGGCGCGTCAGTCCTGGGTGGAGATGAAGACGTTCTTGGTCTCGGTGAAGTGCTCGACCGCGTCCGGGCCAAGCTCGCGGCCGAGGCCGGACTGCTTGAAGCCGCCGAACGGCGTCCAGTACCGGACCGAGGAGTGCGAGTTCACCGACAGGTTGCCGGTCTCCACGCCGCGGGCGACCCGGATGGCCCGGCCGACGTCCCTGGTCCACAGCGACCCGGACAGCCCGTACGGCGTGTCGTTGGCGAGCCTGATCGCGTCGGCCTCGTCGGTGAACGGGGTGACGGTGACGACCGGGCCGAAGATCTCCTCCCGGTAGGCCGGCGCGTCCAGCCCGATCGGGGCGAGCACGGTGGGCGCGAACCAGTAGCCGGGACCGTCGGGCGCGCTGCCGCGGAACGCGACCGGGGCGTCGTCCGGCACGTAGGCGGCGACGGTCGCCCGGTGCGCGGCCGAGATCAGCGGGCCCATCTGGGTCTGCTCGCTGGCCGGGTCCCCGACCGTGATGCCCCGGACCGCGGGCTCGAGCAGTTCCATGAACCGGTCGTACACGCTGGCCTGCACCAGGATCCTGGACCGGGCGCAGCAGTCCTGTCCGGCGTTGTCGAACACGCCGGCCGGGGCGGCTGCGGCGGCCTTGGCGATGTCGGCGTCGGCGAACACGATGTTCGCGCTCTTGCCGCCAAGCTCGAGGGTGAGCCGCTTGATGTTCTTCGCGCAGCCCGCCATGATCTGCTGCCCGACCTCGGTCGAGCCGGTGAAGACGATCTTGCCGACGCCGGGGTGGTCGACGAGTCGCTGGCCGACTACCGAGCCCTTGCCCGGCAGGATCTGCAGCACGCCCTCGGGCAGGCCGGCCTCAAGCGCGATCTCGCCGATCCGGATCGCGGTCAGCGGCGTCATCTCGGCCGGCTTGGCGATCACGGCGTTGCCCGCGGCCAGGGCCGGGGCGATGCCCCAGGACAGGATCGGCAGCGGGAAGTTCCACGGCACGATCACGCCGACCACGCCGATCGGCTCGTGGAAGGTCACGTCCAGGCCGCCGGCCACCGGGATCTGCTTGCCCATCATCCGCTCGGGCGCCGCGGCGTAGTACCGCACCACGTCCCTGATCTGGCCGGCCTCCCAGCGCGCGGCGCCGATCGGGTGCCCGGAGTTGGCCACCTCAAGCTGGGCGAGTTCCTCGACGTGGGCGTCGATCCGGTCCGCGAACGCCCGGAGCAGCGCGGCCCGATCGCCCGGCGCCAGGTCACGCCAGGCGCGCTGGGCCACCTGGGCCCTGGCGATCGCCTCGTCGGTCTGCTCCGCCGACGTCAGCTCTACGGTCCTGACTACCTGCTCGGTGGCCGGATTAAGCACGGTGTACTGCGACATACCTCATCCTCGACTAGCCAATATGGTGGAAATCTCGTTACCCGGCCGCGGCCGCGGTCGCGGCCGGTCGGTCGGTCCGGCCGCTGCGGCTACAGGCGCTCGAAGCCCCGCCGCAGTTCCCAGTCGGTGACCGCCGCGTCGAACGCGGCAAGCTCGACCCGAGCGTAGTTCGCGTAGTGGTCGACCACGTCGGCGCCGAACGCGCTGGCGGCCAGCGTGCTGCCCTGCCACAGCCCAAGCGCGTCCCGCAGCGTGTGCGGGACCTTCGGGCCGTCGTCGGCGTAGGCGTTCCCGGCGAACGCGTCTTCGAGCGCAAGCTCGTTATCGATGCCGTGCAGTCCGGCCGCGATCATCGCGGCAACCGCGAGGTAGGGGTTGACGTCGCCGCCCGGTACCCGATTCTCCACCCGTAGCGAGTGGCCGTGCCCGACCAGGCGCAGCGCGCAGGTCCGGTTGTCCACACCCCAGCGCACCGCCGTGGGCGCGAAACTGCCCGGCACGTACCGCTTGTAGGAGTTGATGTTGGGCGCGTAGGCCAGGGTCAGTTCGCGCATCGCGGCAAGCTGACCGGCCAGGAAGTGCTCGCCGAGGCCGGACAGGCCGTGTGGGCCATCCCCGGCGAGGATCGGCGTCCCGTCCGCGGCGCGCAGCGACAGGTGGATGTGGCACGAGTTGCCCTCGCGCTGGTTCGGCTTGGCCATGAAGGTGAGCGCCTTGCCCTCCTGGGCGGCGATCTCCTTCGCGCCGTTCTTGTAGATCGAGTGGTTGTCGCAGGTGGTGACCGCGTCCGCGTACCGGAACGCGATCTCGTGCTGGCCGAAGTTGCACTCGCCCTTGGCGGACTCGACATACAGGCCAGCCCCGGTCATCCCGGCGGTGATCCGGCGCAGCAGCGGGTCGATCCTGGAGGTGCCGAGGATGGAGTAATCCACGTTGTACTGGTTGACCGGGGTGAGACCGGTGTAGTTCCGGTCCGATGCCTGCTCGTAGCTGTCGGAGTAGACGATGAACTCAAGCTCGGTGCCGGCCAGGGCGACCCAGCCGCGCTCGGCCAGCCGGTCCATCTGCGCCCGCAGGATCTGCCGCGGCGACGCGATCACCGGGGCGCCATCCAGCCAGGTCAGATCGGCGAGCAGCAGCGCGGTCGACGGCAGCCACGGCACCCGGCGCAAGGTGGCCAGGTCGGGACGGAGCACGAAGTCGCCGTAACCACGCTCCCACGAGGACATCGCGTATCCGCCGACGGTGTTCATGTCCACGTCCACCGCGAGCAGGTAGTTGCAGCCCTCCGCGTAGTGCTCGGCGACCTCGTCGAGGAAGAACTCGGCCGACAGTCGCTTGCCGGCCAGCCTGCCCTGCATGTCGGTGAAGGCGAGGATCACCGTGTCGATCTCGCCCGCGCCGGCCGCGGCACGCAGTTCTTCCATGCTCATCATTCCCGGCCTGGCGGCACCTTTGCCGCCGGTGCCGTGGCTGTTCGTCATCGCGCGCTTGTCCTATCTGATCTGGTTGAGGTGCTGATCGGCGGCTGCCCGCCGGGGCTTAGATCGATTCGAGTTCGGACTCGATGGCGGCCAGTTCCTCGGCGCTGCCCTGGACCTTCGGGCCGGTGAACCACTTGCGCGCGGACACCAGCCAGTAGATCCCGGCGAAGCCGAGCACGACCAGCACCGCGACGATCGTGTAGTTGAAGTTGCCGACCGTGATGGGGCTGTACACGGGGAGCATGAACAGGATCGTAATGATGATGACCCAGACGACCGCGATCGTGCCGATCAGGTAGCTCCACCGGCCGAGGTGCCACGGGCCGCGCTGGAACCTGGCGCCCTGGCGCAGCCGTAGGAACGTCGGCAGCACGTACGCGATGTACAGGCCGATGACCGCGATCGAGGTGACGGCGGCGTACGCGGTGGCGTTGAACAGGTACGGCAGGCCGAGGATCAGCGCGCCTACCACGGCCAGCCAGATCGCGTTGGTTGGCGTCCTGGTCCTGGGGTTGACCTGGTGCCAGATCCGGGAGCCGGGCAGCGCGCCGTCCCGGGAGAACGCGTAGATCATCCGGGAGTTGGCGGTGACCGAAGACATCCCGCAGAACAACTGGGCGCCGATCGCGATCAGCAGCAGCAGCTTCGCGCCGGTCAGGCCGATGGCGTCCGCCCAGATCTGGGCGGGAGCGACGGTCGCGCCGACCTCCTTGGTGTAGTTCTGGATCGCGAACGTGACGCCGATCAGCAGGGCCCATCCGGCGATCAGCGAGACCACGATCGACATCACGATGCCCCGTGGCCCGGCGGTGGCGGCCTTGTGGGTCTCCTCGGTCATGTGCGCCGAGGCGTCATAGCCGGTGAAGGTGTACTGCGCGAGCAGCAGGCCGAGCAGGGCCACGTAGAACGTGCTGTGCCAGCCGGTGTTGTTGACGAAGTGGGTGAAGACGAAGCTGGCCGACTGGTGGTGCGAGGGCGCGAAGACCAGCACGCCGACGATGATCAGCACGCCGATGATGTGCCACCAGACGCTGGCATCGCTGAACATCGCGACCAGCCGAATCCCGAACTGGTTCAGCAGGCCGTGCAGCAGCAGCACGATCGCGAAGATGACGATCGTCTCCCAGGGAGCCAGTCCCATGCCGAACTGCAGATTCAGGAAGGCGTTGATGAAGAACGCGGCCCCGAAGTCGATGCCGGCGGTGACCGCGACCTGGCCGAGGAAGTTGAACCAGCCGGTGAACCAGGACCAGGCTGGGCCGTTCTTTGGCGCCAGCTTCGCCGCCCAGTAGTACAGGCCGCCGGCCGTCGGGTAACTGGAGCAAACCTCCGCCATCGCCAGGCCGACGAATAGCGTCATGATGCCGACGATGGGCCAGCCCCAGACGATGATCACCGGACCGCCCACGTTCATGCCGTAGCTGTACAGCGTGAGGCAGCCGGACAGGATCGAGATGATCGTGAACGAGACGGCGAAATTCGAGAAACCGGACATCCGCCTGCGCAGTTCCTGGGCGTAGCCAAGCCTGTGCAGCATTTCCTCATCGCTCAGGGCCGCTTCCGCGGACGGCTGATCGCTGACCGACATATCTAACTCCCTTTGCCACGGCGACGACCGCGGCAACTCAATGGTCCGATAGCAGACCATTGAGGGCTAAGCCTGGTACCGTGTCAAGGGGTGCGACAAGGAAAAATAGCGGCGGAGTGGTACATCGTGCCCTGGCGGATGGATCGAGGCGCCTGCTGGGCTGGAATGCCCTAATATCGCCCTAACAGCGCGCGAGCGGTCGAACGTGCGCGCCACTAAGCTCCGGCACGCGGGCAGGGGAGGCCCGCGTGCCGGGCCTGGCGCGCCGGCCGCCACCGGCGCGGCGGGCAGGTCACCACGGCAGCAGGGTCGGATCCGATCGGCGGCGGGGGGCGTCGGCTAAGGCGGTGCTCGTGAACGGCGACGTCGATCTCGGCGGGATCCTCCGCCCGGTTCGCACGGGCAACGCGTTCGAGGAGACGGTCGAGCGACTGCTGATCGTGATCAAGCTGGGCCTGGTTCCGCGGGGTGACCGGTTCCCGCCCGAACGTGAGCTAGCCGCCCGGCTGGGGATCAGCAGGCTGACCCTGCGGGAGGCGATCCGCGAACTGAGCCAGGCGGGGTACGTGGAGTCCAGGCGCGGCCGGTTCGGCGGGACGTTCTGCGTCTACACCCCGCCCGCGCCGAGCGTCACCGAGATCGCCAGGCTCGCGATGCGCGACGGTGACCGGCTAGCCGACGCGCTGATCTTCCGGTACGCGGTGGAGACCGGCGCCGCCGACATGCTGGCGCAGCGGTTCACCGAGGCCGGCCTGCCCGGCCAGGCTCGCGGCGGCGAGGCCTGCCCTGGGCCGGACTGCCCCGGGCCGGACTGCCCCGGTCCGGACTGCCCCGCGGAGAACGCGCCGCGCGCGGTGCTGCTGCGCAGGCTGGCCGATGTGAGCGGCGCCACCCCGGCCGACTACCGCCGCCTGGACACCTTGTTTCACCTGTCGATCGCCGAATTGACCGGCTCGCGCCTGCTGGCCGAGGCCGCGGCCGACGCCCGGCTCAGGCTGAACGACCTGCTGAACGCGATCCCGGTGCTTAAGCCGAACATCGCGCACGCGGCCAGCCAGCACGTCGCGATCGTGAACGCGATCCTGGCCGGCGACGCCGAGGCCGCGCGCCGGGCGGTCGCCGAGCATCTGGCGGGCACCGGCGCCCTGCTGCGCGGCTTCCTGACCTGACGGGCCGGGTACCCGGTGCTGCCAGCGCGGTGTGACCCACGTCTCAGCACC
>JAJYTW010000185.1 GCA_021792855.1 Actinomycetes bacterium | reverse complement strand
GCGGCATCGTCATCGTGACGCCCAGCCGGTAGCCGGGCCAGCACCCCCGATGCTCACCGTCCGGATCGGCTGGATCGCCGGGGCCGGGGATCCAGCGCCGGAACGATCCCGCTCAGCCGCGGTCCTGCCCCGGTTTGCCACGAAGCGCTTGTGCTTGCGTGGCGACGCGTCGCATCCGGATCATGAGGGAAGCAGCGGGCATGACCTTGCCTGACATATAGGTAGACAGACGCGAGCGGGAGGTTCCGATCCGGAGCGCGAAGTCCTGCTGCGTCAGGCCGGACCGGGCCACGAAGCCGCGGATGTCATCCGCCACCTGGTCGCGCTCGGCGGCGGCGGCATGCTGGCGGGCCCTTTCGACGATGGTTGTCAGGAGTTCCGCGGTGCCGTAGGGGCGGGACAGTTCCACGGCCTCGAGGACTTGCTGAGCGACAGGCCCCCAGGGGTCAGCGCGGATAGCGGCGGCGAGCCGCCGCCAGTCGGGCAGGGTGCCACGCTCGACCGCGGTGAGGATGCCCTCAAAGGGCCAGGTATCGACGGGGTCGTCGACGGAGGCGGTGATGTTGCGGAACTTCAGCGTGCTCATCGCGTCATCTCCACGGCCAGTGACTGGCACACGCCGGTGACGTTCTCCCAGGCTGCCCAGCGCGCATCGACGCCCTTGTAGGTGTCCAGCTGCCTGATCGTCCGCTGATCCGCAGGGCGGGGGTCGGCGAGCTGGCGTGCGAGCTGCGTCGCGACGCCCTCCGCCGCAGGGCCGCGCTGGTCGGTGTAGTACTGGTCGATATGGCCGAGGACCTGACCGGAATGCGGAATCCCATAGCGGTCGGCCAGAGCGGCCACGTCAAGGTAGTCCCGGACCTGGTTGCGTCGGACGATCAGGTAGCCCTTGATGCGCAGGGTCTCCTCCGGCGTCGGCACGCGCAGCTTCTGCCCGGAGGGCAACTCGACTTCGGCAACCTCGAGTGGCCTGCTCCGGAGGAGCTGGCGGACGCCCGATTCGATGTCGCCGAGCTCGCCGAGGATGACCTTGCCCGGGGTGATCCTGTTGGTTACCCAGCCATCGGTGGCCTCTATCGCCTCAAGGACAGCGTCGAAGCGCGCATTCAGGTCCGCCAGGACGTGGTCGTGGTCGAATGAAGTTCGGTGGCTGGCCCACAGTGCCGCAGCCGAGCCGCCGACCAGGACGGCGTCAGGCACAACCGCCTGGAGGCGTGCCGCTGACTCAAGTACGCGCACCAGGTCGGGACGGCTCAATCCCGGCGCCGGACCCATGTCCTCGGACATCTGCACACCCCCTCAGTCAACCTCTCACACTGTATCAGATGCGATACAGGACGCCGGATCACGCGGCCAGGGCATATTCGCCTGAAGCACAGATGGCGCTTGAGGGGGGATCCGCGGCCCCGGCGGTCAGAGCCGGCGGATGCCGAGCAGCAGCCCGGACGGCGAATCACCGCCGGTGTGGACCGTGACCCGCGCGCCCGGCCCGCGCTGGTACCCGGCGGGAAACTGGCCGGTCAGCGGGTTACGGGGAAACAGCCAGCGCCCGCGCAGTTCCAGCCTGAGCTCGTCCCCGGCCCGGAACCTGGTGGCCTGCGGCAGCAGCGCGATGCTCGCCTCGACAATCTCGCCGGACCGGACCGGACGGACCGAGTCATGCCGGCCCACCGGCTGCCACGGCTGCGACAGGTCCTCGTCCAGATCCCGGTGCGCCAGCCGGAGCCAGCCACGGGAGACCACGTCGAGCGAGTAGCCGTAGGACCCCTCGAAGAAGACCTCACGCCCGGCCCGGAACTTGCGGACCGCGGCGAACAGGTGCGCGTCGTCGGACTCCTGGACGCTGACCCTCAGCCGGGCCGCCATCGGGCCGATCACGTCAAGGTCGTACGGGACCCGCCAGGTCCAGGTCACCGACTCCGACGACGTGCTGAAGACGGCCTGCGCCGGACCGGCGGGCTCCGCGAGCATCCCGGCCGACGCCGCGTCCAGGTAGAGCGTCTGCCAGTCCAGGCCGGACGGCGGCCACTGGTCCGTCATCCAGATCTCGGTCGGAGCGGGGCCGGCCTCGTGCACCGCGATCCGCACGGCCGGGCGGTCCTGCCATCCGTTCGGCTCGTCCCGGAGCACGTGGTCGAAGAACCGAAGCTGCTCGGCGGCGGCGCCCGGACTGTAGAAGTGCGACCATTTTCCGTCCCGGTGCGTGTACAGCCACTTACGCGACGACCCGGTCCGGCGGAAGGCCTCGAACGAGCCGCGACTGTGCAGCGACTGGTCCGAGAAGCTGGCGCAGACCAGCATCGGGACCTCGATCGCGGCCAGGTCCGGGGTGCGGTCGGCATACCACGCGTCGCGCTCCGGCCGCGCCACGAACTCCTTCCGCAGGTTCCCCGCGACCCGGCAGGTCAGCCTGGTCATCGCCGACCACATGATGCTGAACCCGTCCTCGCGCACCCCGCCGGGGCGGGCGAAGTCCCGGTAGATGTCGCTGAAGCCCTCCCAGGGGCAGATCGCCGCCAGGTGCGGCGGGCGCAGCGCGGCCACGCGGTACTGGCTGATCGCCAGGTACGAGACGCCGTGCAGGCCGACCTTCCCGGTACTCCACGGTTGAGTGCCCGCCCACTCGATCAGGTCGTAGTAGTCCCGTGCCTCGGAATCGGTGAAGAAGTCGCCGGTGCCCGCAGAGGTTCCGGCGCCGCGCAGGTCGGCGTTGACGACGGCGTACCCATGCCCGACCCAGAACGCCGGGTCCGGCGCCTCCCATCCGGCCAGGTCGCTGATCCTGATCATCCCTGGCTGAGGAAAGAGCCGGTACTGCGGGTTGAGCCGGCGTCCGCTGCGGGTGCGGCGCGGGATCCTGTCCTTCCCGTACGGGTGCGCCGACAGGATCACCGGCACCCGCGGCCGGCCGGCAGGCCGGAACACGTTGACCCGAAGCACGGTTCCGTCCCGGACCGTGACGGGCACGTCCCAGTCGATCGTCATCTCCGGCGCCCGCAGCACCCGGACCCGCGGCCGGATGAAGGTCCTGATCCGGCGCCACGCGAACCGTCCCCGAGGTATCACGGAGCACACCGTATTAGCCGATTGCGCGGGCCGTCACGGCAACGCGCCCGGGCCCGGCACCCCGCCGGGCCCCGCTGTTATCTATCTGTAGCCGCTTGGACGAGGAGTAGGACAGCACGGATTAACGAGTCGTGGCCGCGGCTCCGGCGTGCCTGCGGCGCATCATGGTGATGGCCAGCATGACCAGGACCGGGAGCAGCGATACCCCGATCCCGAGCACCCAGTCCGCGGTCGTGAACAGGCCCGTCACGATGATGTAGGCGATCACGAGCGTGCAGTACGGCAGCAGCACGAAAACCGTGGTGACCAGTCCCGGGTTGTAGCCGCGGCGACGGGTCTGGAACGCCACCGTGTGGGTGAGGTTGTTGACGCCAAGCTGAAGCATCACGCCGACAAGCCCGACCCACGGCGCGACGTTCGCCAGCAGTGCCCCGGCGATGATGATTGCCCAGAAGAACGCGTTGACCGCGAACTCGTAGGCGTCGTTCAGCGGCGCGTCGTCCGACGGCGGTCGCGCGGCGAGCGGCGAATCGGCGTTGACGAAGTGCTTGAATCCGCCCGGCAGCAGGTACTCCTCGTACTCGTGGAAGTTGAACAGCGGCAGATGGAGCCAGAGCAGCCACTGATAGGAGATGGCGCCGCCGTCGCGCACCAGGATCACCAGCAGGACCGTCAGCACGATCGGGGCGGCCACGCCACCGACGACGAGCGGCCAGTAGCGGTCGATCCGGGCGAAGTCCATGGCGCCCCCAATCACACTCGGCGATCGTGGTCTGCCAGCCCGGCCATGCGGAGGTAGCCCGGCGACCCCAGCCTCGGCTGCGCGCGTTCATCCCTATGGTCACCGGCTGGAGGGCGGACGATTCATCCTTTGCGGGTGAATAGCCGGCGCGACTCCGACTCTGGTCGCGACTGGCCGACGCTAACAAGGAGCACTTCCGCCGGTCGAGGCGGATAAAATACTCATAGAACATTAAAGTTACTTTTACATCTTGGCAGATGGTCGAGGCAATTAAGACATTATGTTGCGTGACCCCACTTTCACCGCGTGTTACGCTCACGGCCAAATAGGGCAATAGGAACTATCACTGCCCTAACCTATAAAGGAGTATTGAGTGTCAGAGACGTCCCATCACGGGCATCTGGGCGGATCGGCTGGCCTCAAGGCCGGCGCGATCAGCCTCGGCGGTGACTTCGTCGCTTCCGTCGCGACCGTCGCGCCATCCTCCAGCGTCGCGTTCACGCTCGCGCTGCTGCTCGGCTTCTCCGGGCTGGCGACTCCGCTCGCGGTCCTCGTTGTCGGCGTGGCGATGCTGTTCGTGTCCTTCGGCTATGCGCAGATGAACAAGTGGAAGCCGTCGGCGGGCGCGCCCTACGTCTGGGTCGGCCGCGCCGTGGGGCCGACGGCGGGCATCGGCACCGGGATGATCTCGGTGGTCGCCTCGACGGTCGCGAACATCGGCAACATCACGCTGGCCGGAGCGTACTTCCTGGCTGTGATCTTCCCGAGCAGCACGTTCCCCTCGATCGTGACCTGGCTAGTGGCCGCGATCATCATGGCGGTCCTGATCTGGCTGGCGATCCGCGGGATCCGGCCGTCGATCGTGGTCCAGACCGCGTTCATCGTGATCGAGTACGGCGCGATCATCTCCTTCGTCGTGCTCGCGCTGATCCACGAGTTGTCGCACGCCGCCCCCGGCGTGCACGGGCCAAGCTGGTCGTACTTCACCATCAACGGCGGGTTCGGCGGATTCCGCGGCCTCGCTGAGGCGGCCGTGGTCTGCGGATTCCTCTACGCCGGCTGGGAGGCGCCGCTCGTCCTCGGCGAGGAGTCGTCCAACGCCAAGATCAACCCCGGCCGGGCCGCCATCCTCGGCACCGCCTTCCTGACCATCTGGTACACGTTCCTGATGGTCGTCTTCCAGGGAGTCTCCAGCCAGGGCGACCTGGTCAAGCACGGCGCCGACGTGCTCGCCTACGCCGGGCAGATCCTGGTCCCCGGCTTCTGGGGCCGGGCGCTGCCGCTCGCGGTCCTGGTCGCCGTCATCGGCACGACCCAGATGCAGATGACCGAGCCGAGCCGCATCCTGTACGCGATGGCACGGGACCGGCTGATCCCGGCGATCTTCGGCCGGGTGAGCCTGAAGCACAGCACCCCGTGGTGGGCCATCACGTTCCTCGGCGTGATCCCGCCGATCGCCCTCATCCCGTACCTGCTGAACACCTCGGCGAGCCGGGCCATCGGCTACATCATCAGTGCCTCCGGCCTGCTCTACCTGGCGATGTACTGCATCATCGCGCTGAGCTGCGTCTGGTTCTCGCGTGCCGAGATCATCGCCCGCAAGGGCAAGGCGCTGCTCACGGCGGGACTGCTGCCGCTGGCCGGCGGGCTGTTCAACCTGGTCATCTTCATCTATGGGCTGAAGACGCAGGGCAGCACGATCGCGCTGGTCGCGCTGGCCGGCCTGGTCGTCTGCGTGGTGATCGCGTTCATCGTCCGGGCCCGGGCACGGCAGGAGGCGTTCTTCACCTCGCGCGGCGGCAAGGACGAGCCGGCGTCGGCGGAGGCGCCGGTGCCCGCCGCCGAGATGGATTAGGAGGGTCGGGCAGTGCGGTCGGTAACCGAGCTTGACGATGCCGACGCCGACGCGATGGTGGCGGCCGCGATCCAGGCCGCCCGGCGCCTCGGCATCGGAGTATCGGTCGCCGTGGTCGATCGGGGTGGCCGGCTGAAGCGGTTCGCCCGGATGGACGAGGCGGAGATCGCCGGCGCGACGCTTGCCGAGCAGAAGGCCTTCAGCGCGATCGCGAACTCCTGCGATACGGACGTGCTGGCCGGCCTGGCCCAGCCCGGCGCCGACCTCTACGGCATCGAGGCGGCCGGCTCCGGTGCGTTCACCGTGGTCATCGGCGGCGTGGTGGTACGGCACCGAGACGAGATCGTCGGCGCCATCGGGGTCAGCGGCGGCACGTCCGATCAGGACCGCGCCTGCGCGACAGCCGCCCGCGACGCCGTCGCGGGCGGCGAAAATCCCTGAACCGAGGGGACAAACGGGGCCGGGCGCGACCGCTGCGAGCAGAGCCGACGCGGCGGCGTGCCCGGTCCATCCCGCCCGGCCCCTCGGGTACCTGAGCGGCATAGCCGCCAGAATCAGGACGCCGCGCCGGAATCCTTCCGGTACTTAAGCGGCGGCGGATAGACGGAGCGGGCGATCGTCGCGGAGACCCATCCGCTGGCGAACCCGCCGAAGACCAGAAATGTGGTGCGCCGCCGTTCATCCCGGCCGAACAACGAGACCAGCACGAGAATCACGGCCCACACGACCCCGACGCCAAGCCCGTAGACCGGATAGCTCCTAAGCCGAGCATTCATCGCATCTCCCAGTTCGAGCCGCGCCCGCTCCGGCCGGCCATTCGGGTGCCCGTCAGCGTACGCACCCGATCCTCCCAGTCATTGTTCTGCAAATAATTTCCACCATCATCCGTAACTAGGATCGGCCGGAACTGTCGGCGTCACGGTGCACGTGGGCGCGCTGGCCATCGCGGTCGAAGATCATGATGAGCTCGGCCGGACCCTCGACGGCCGCTACGGAGTGCGGGGTCATGGTGCCGAACTCGGCCGCCTCGCCGGCCTGGACGGTGATCTCGCGGTCCCCGAGCAGCAGGCGCACCCGCCCGGAGATGACGAAGAACCAGTCGTGGCCGGGGTGGACCCGCTGAGGCTCGGTCCTAGTAGCCGGCTCAAGGCGGAGCTTTACGGCGGTCGTGCTGCCCGTCACCCGGCTCAGCATCCAGATCGTCCGGTCACCCGAACTGTCCAGCGTCGGGCGGATGACCACATCGTCGTCACCGCGCACATCGAGAAGCTCATCGAGGTCGACCCGCAGGGCGGCGGCCAGCGGAAGCAGGATGTCCAGGCTGATCGTCCGCTTGCCAGTCTCGACCCGGCTGATCGTGGACGGGCTGAGATTCGTGCGCGCGGCCAGTTCATCCAGCGACAGGCCGAGCGCGTGTCGCAGGCTCCGCAGCCGGGTCCGAACCACCTGCTCGATCTCGCTGAAGTCGGCCACGAACCCTCCTCGCTGTTGCGAATGTAGCAAGGGTCCTTGCGTTCATCGAGGGGAATCGTATGGTTCATGGTCATGAGTGAGCACGCCATCCCCACGGTCGAGCGGCACTGCGACGTCTGCGTCATCGGCGGTTCGGTCGCCGGCCTCGCCGCCGCCCTCCAGATAGCGCGGCAGCGCCGCTCCGTGATCGTCGTCGACGACGGCTCGGGCCAGGCCGATTCCGCCGGGCGTCTGCACGGCTATCTCGGCGGCACGACGCTGACCACGTCGGCGCTGATCGCCGCGGGCCGGGCGGAGGTGCGCGGCTACGGCTGCGAGGTCATCGCCAGCCAGGCGGAACGGGTGACCCGCGATGACGATGGCGCCTTCCTGGTCCAGGTCGCCGGCGGTCACGCCATCATCGCCCGGCGGGTACTCGCCGCCACCGGCGGCACCGACGAAGTCCCCGGCATCGACGGCCTGGCCGGCTACTGGGGCACCGCGGCCTTTGGCTCCCCGGCCTGGCAGGGCTATGAGTTCCGGGACCGGCGCATCGTGCAGATCATCACCCGGCCGCCGGAGGTCTCCGACGCCGCGTTGCTCCGGCACCTGAGTGCCCGGCTCACCGTGGTCATCGACGGGTCTGCCGGGGTCGGCGAAACGCACGTCGCCGACCTGCGCGCCGCCGGAGTGCCGATCCTGCACGGGCAGCCGACCCGTGTCGTCACCGGGGCGGACGGCTGCCTCGCGGCGGTCGAGGTGGCTGGTCACGGTCCGGTCGAGGCCGACGTCGTCGTGGTCGGCACCCGGTTCAGAGCGCGTGCAGAGCCGTTCGCCGCGGTTGGCCTGCGGCCGACGCCGCACCCATCCGGCACCGGAGAGGTCCTGGAGACCGACGCGACCGGAGCGACAGCGGTGCCCGGCCTCTACGCGGCCGGGCGGGTGACCGATCCGGCGCAGCAGGCATTGCAGGCCGCCGCCGACGGCAGCCGGGTCGGCGCCGCGATCAGCCGCAGCCTCGCCGACGAGGACATCCGGGACGCCGCCCGGCCCTCGGCCAACCAGGCCGACTGGGACCGCCGTTACGGCGGCGATCAGATGTGGAGCGGCAACCCGAACGGCACGCTAGTCGCCGAGGCCAGCGGCCTGACGCCCGGACGGGCCCTCGACGTCGGCGCCGGCGAGGGCGGCGACGCGCTCTGGCTGGCCGAGCGGGGCTGGAACGTGACCGCGAGCGACATCTCCGAGCGAGCGCTTGACCGGGTCCGGGCCGCGGCCGGGCAGCGCGGCCTGCGGGTCGACTGCCAGCAGGTGGACGCCAACGCCCTCGACGCGTTTCCGGCCCTCGCCTTCGACCTGGTGTCGGCGCAGTACGCCTCGATTCCGCGCACCGGGGACGACCGCGCCGTCCGCAACATCTTGGAGGCGGTCGGCCCGGGCGGCACGCTGCTGATCGTGAGCCACGACCTCGAGCACGGGCACGGGGCGGAGCACGGGCACGGGCACGACCGGCCGTTCGACCCGGATGCCTACGTACGGGTCGACGACTTCGCCGCCGCGCTCGCTGACTCCGGCGACTGGGAGATCGAGGTGCACGAGAAGCGTCCACGCCCGCCGGGCGCCGCCTCGGCGGCGCAGCACTCGCACGACATCGTGCTTCGGGCCCGGCGGCGCGCCGCCTGACCAGCCGGCCGCCTAGCGTGACCGATTCTCGGAGCGTGGTTGATTCTCAGTGGCTGGC
>JAJYTW010000184.1 GCA_021792855.1 Actinomycetes bacterium | reverse complement strand
CACATGTTGCCCGGAGACTACGACCGCGGGATGGCCGTTATCGCAGGCCAGAAGCGGCCTGCCGGTCACTGCGGGATCGCGCGGATGGGCCGATGAGGTCACCGGTTCCGCCGTCCGCGCCGAAGCCACCCGAAGGCACTCCGAGGCAGCCTCCCTGGCGCCGCGCGTCCGACGTCCTGGCCTGGCGCCGGTTCACCAGTGCCCTGGGCGTCCGGATCAACGCGATGTCCTACCTGCCGAAGTGGCTCATCCTCGGAGCGATGATCGGCATCATCGCCGGACTCGGCGCAGTCGTCTTCTACGAGGCACTCCGACTGGCGACGCATTTCTTCCTCGGCGTGCTGGCCGGCTACCTGCCACCGACCCCCGCCGGCGAGGGCGGCCGGGCCGGAACCGGCCACTTCGTCCGTCCCTGGGCCATCCCGCTCGTGGTGACTCTGGGCGGACTGCTGGCCGGCCTGATCGTGTTCACCTGGGCGCCGGAGGCGGAGGGGCACGGCACGGACGCGGCCATCGACGCGGTGCATCACAACCCGCGCGGCATCCGGTTGCGCGCGGTGGTGATCAAGATCATCGCTTCGGCGATCACGATCGGCTCCGGCGGCTCCGGCGGGCGCGAGGGTCCCACCGCGCAGATCAGCGCCGGCTTCGGCTCATTGCTCGCCCGACTGCTCGACCTGTCCCCGGAGGACGGCCGGATCGCGGTCTCGATCGGGATCGGATCGGGCATCGGCGCCATCTTCAGCGCCCCGCTCGGTGGCGCGGTGCTCGCGGCCGAGATCGTCTACCGCGACGACTTCGAGTACTCCGCCCTGCTGCCCGGGATGTTTTCCTCCATCGTCGCCTACGCCATCTTCGGCGGCGTCTACGGCTACCAGCCGCTGTTCGGCATACCGGGCACCTATCACTTCCACGACCCGATGCAGTTGCTGTACTTCGCGGTCATCGGCGTGCTGGCCGGCGGCATCGGGCTGTTGTACTCCAAGTCGTTCTACGGCGTGGTGTCGCTGAACCTCCGGCTGCCGATCAGCCGGAAGCTCCGGCCCGCCGTTGGCGGCCTGCTGGTCGGCCTGCTCGCGCTGTGGCTGCCGGAGGTGCTCGGCACCGGCTACGGCTGGGTGCAGCAGGGCCTGCTGAATGAACTGCTGCATCTCCCCCTGTACATCGTCATCCTGCTGCCGCTGGCCAGGATCGTGGCCACCTCGCTGTCTATCGGCACCGGCGGCTCGGGCGGCGTGTTCGGGCCCGGCATGGTGATCGGTGCGTTCACCGGGATGGCCGTCTGGCGTGTCCTCGGCACCTTCGCGCCCGCGGTCGGCCATAACCCCGCGCCGTACGTGATCGTGGCGATGATGGCCGTATTCGGCAGCATCTCCCGGGCCCCGCTGGCCGTGATGCTGATGGTCGCCCAGATGACCGGAAGCCTCGGGCTGCTCGCGCCCGCGATGATCGCGGTGGCCATCGCCTGGTTTATCGTCCGCCGGTCCGATGACAGCATCTACCGGTCCCAGTTGCGCACCCGGGCCGACTCGGTCTCCAGCCGGATCGAGGCCGGCATGCCACTGCTCGCTGCCCGCAAGGTCTCCGACGTGATGACCGCTCCACGGGCCGTGCTCGACGAGCAGACGCCGATCTCCGACGCCGGGGCGCTGCTAGCCAGGCTCGGGGTCCCCGGCGCGCCCGTCGTCGACCCCCGGGGCACCTACCTGGGCACCGTGGAGACCAACAAGCTGCGGGAACACGCCGACCAGGAGGCGAAGGTGTCGGCGGTGCTCGACGCCACGACCTCCACGGTCAGCGCGTCGGCGACCCTGGACCGCGGGCTGGACGCGCTCACCCAGGCCGGCGGCCAGTGGATCACAGTGACCAGCGGGGACCGGCATGCCGTGGGCATCTTGTCGATCGGCGACCTGGTCCGCGGCTACCAGGCTCTGCTCGGCGACAGCGTGAGCAAGTTCGAACTCGTCACGCCGCACGCGGTCACCCTGGAGGAGCGGATCGGCAAGGACTCCCGGCTGGCGGGCAAGGCGATCCGGCACGCGGGCCTCCCCGCGGGCTGCGTCATCGTCACCGTCCAGCGCGGCGACGAGCGGATGGCCGCCAACGGCAACACCGTGCTCAAGGCAGGCGACGTGCTCGCCATGTTCGCCTCCCCGGCCGGCGTCGGGGCGATCACCGTCCTGGTGCGAGGCTCTGAGCAGCCGGAGCCGCCCGAGATGCGCGGCGGCACCCAGCTCGTCTAGCCGACTGCGCCGCGAGGCGGTGCGTCGATCCGGGCCGCGATCGGCCGGCCCCGGCGGCTACAGATCCCAGGCGCCCGTGGGCGCCGGGCCGGGCACCTCGCCCGCCGCGTCGGCAAGCTTGTCGAACATCTCCACGATCGTCTCCTGGTCCGCCCGCGGGATCTTGGCCAGGATGCGGCTAATTTCCGCCCGCCGCCGGCGGGTCACCTGGTCGACCAGGCTCTGCCCCGCGGGGGTTAGCGTGAGCCGGACCTCGCGCCGGTCGGTGCGGCTGGCGCGGCGCCGGACCAGGCCCTTGCGGACCAGCCGATCGCACATCCGGGTGGCGGTGGACGGCGTCACCGCCAGCGCCTCGGCGAGCGAGAGCACCCGCTGCGGCCCCTGTGAGGCGAGCACGACCAGGGCCCGGTACTGCGGCACCGTGACCTCCTCGGCCAGGTCCGCGAGCGATCGCGCCGCGATCGCGACCAGCACCCTGCTGGCGCCGAGCACGGCCTCGACCACCGCCGAGTCACCCGGCGCGGCGCCGGTGCCGGCCGAGGCGTCAAGGACCTGCTGGTCACCCCTCACACTGCAATTATTGCATCCTTCACGGGGTGCCGGCCCGGCTCGCGACACGGCCCGGGGCACCGGCCCGGCCAGGTCCGGCTCAATACGAGCGGCCGAAGATGAGTCGCCTGCCGTAGGCCGAATCGCCGTCGCACCGGACACACCGGCCGCCCTCGGGCGGGCCGTCGGACGGGATGCACCGGGGGGTGGCCGCGGTCTCGGCCTTGATCTCGTCCTCGCACTCCGGTGAGCCGCAGTGAAACGCCAGCGTCCAGCCGGTCCGCACCGCGTCGGTGAACTCCGCCCAGGTGTCGGCCGGACGGGTTCGGGAGTCGCGGAAGTCGGTGGCCCGCCGCAGCAGCAGCGCCTGGAACGCGGCAAGCTCGTCCGTCAGCCGCTCGGGCGCCGACGGCAGCGGGACCGCGGTCTTGCACGCACCGAGCCTGGTCGCCATCAGCGCGGCGCCGTCGGCCAGGTCCCGCGGGCCGAGTTCCAGCCGGATCGGGACGCCGCGTAGCTCCCAGTCGTTGAACTTGAAGCCCGGCGACACGTGCGGGCGATCATCCAGGTGCGCCCGGATCCCGGCACGGCGAAGCCGCACCGTCAGGTCCGCGGCCGCGGTCTGCACCGCGGCGGCCTGGTCGCCGTGGCCGATCGGGACGATGACGACCTGGTACGGGGCGAGGGCGGGCGGCAGGACGAGTCCCCGGTCGTCGCCATGGGTCATGATCACCCCGCCGAGCATCCGCGAGCTCATCCCCCACGAGGTGGTGTGGCAGTACTCGAGCGCGCCGCTCTCCGCCGTGTACCGGATGCCGAACGCGCGCGCGAAGTTGGTGCCCAGGTAGTGCGACGTTCCCGACTGGAGCGCCCGGCCATCACGCATCATGGCCTCGACCGTGAAGGTCTGCCGGGCGCCGGGGAACCGCTCGCCTTCGGTCTTCTCGCCCTCGACCACCGGCATCGCGGCGACCTCCCTGGCGACGTCGGCGTACAGGCCGAGCGCCAGCATCGTCTCGCGCAGCGCGCCGGCCTCGTCGACATGCGCGGTGTGCCCCTCCTGCCAGAGGAACTCGGTGGTGCGCAGCAGCATCCGCGGCCGCATCTCCCACCGGACCACATTCGCCCACTGGTTGAGCAGCATCGGCAGGTCCCGGTGCGAGCCGATCCACCGGGCCATCATCTCGCCGATCACGGTCTCCGAGGTGGGCCGGACCACCAGCGGCTCGTCCAGTTCCCGGCCCCCGGCGTGGGTGACCACTGCGAGTTCGGGGGCGAAGCCCGCGACGTGCTCGGCCTCCCGCCGCAGGTAGCTCTCCGGGATCAGCAGCGGGAAGTAGGCGTTCACATGGCCGGTCTCCTTGATCCGCCGGTCAATGTCGGCCTGGAGCAGTTCCCAGATCCGGTAGCCGTACGGGCGGACCACCATGGTGCCCCGGACCGGACCGCGGTCGACCAGTTCGGCCCGGAAGACGATCTCGTTGTACCAGGCGGAGAAGTCCTCGCTCTGCGGGATTACACCACGTCGCTCGCCAGCCATGCGCCGACGCTACGCCGGGTGACCGGGCCCCAGCACCTGGTTTTCCGGCGACCCGCTACCGGCGGCGGGTGCGCAGGCAGCAGTTCTTGTACTTGACTCCGCTGCCGCACGGGCAGGGCTCGTTGCGTCCCGCAGCCTGCCAGCGGCGGCGCTGCTTTCGCTCGTCCTCGGCAAGCTGAGATGTACGCCTCGAGCACCGCAGGGCACATCCGGTACCGCTCGCCCCGCGGGAACAGGGCGGTTTGGCTCAGGTAGTAGCAGTAGCCGCAGTCGATGTTGCACACCGGGCCGGAGGCCTTGGCCATCACGACGAAGGGAGCGACCGGCGAACCAGCCTGGGTATTACGCACGAGGATCCCAGCCTCTCACAAGCACGCGGTCCGCGATCTCGATCCGGCAGCATGCCCCTCGCTGGTTTGGGGGTGGATGTGCGGATGGCCCGCATCCCCCCGAGGGGATGCGGGCCATCCAGGTGGTGCGGAACGGTCAGCTGCCGACGACAGGCAGGGAGTAGTCAGTGAAGTGACCACCCGCCAGGCCCTCCGGGAACACCAGGAGGTTGCCGTTGGTGTCGACGGTGGCGACCGCGGTGGTCGGCCACCGGCCGAGCAGGTACTGGCCCTGGCCGGCGTAGTCGGCCACGTGCGTGTAGGTGAACGGCACGGTCGCGATCGGCGAGCCGGACAGCACGTACTGAGTGGTGGACTGGACCTGCTGGACGCCCGCGCCCGCCTGGTAGAACTGCGGCCAGGCGTCACCCGGGGTGAAGCACCAGAACGGGATCCGCCCGCTGTTCCAGTCCACCAGGCCGGTGGTCATGTCGTAGACACTGAAGTCCACCCACCGGAAGTTACCCTGCGGGGTGCTGGTCTTGCCGGTCGAGATCTCCATGCGCACCTGCGCGCCGGTCGTCTCGGTGATCGGGTTGCCGTTCGCGTCGGTCGCGATGAAGGTGTTGCCGCCCGCGGTGAGAATCCCGGTCTGGCACGCCGGGTTCTGGTTGTTCGGGCTGCCAGCGTTGCCGCCGGCGAAGCCGAAGTTCCACTCGCCGTTACCGACGTAGATCGCGCCGAACTGCACCGCCTGGCCGCTGCTGTTGTTGCACAGGTCCAGGCCGGCCGCACCCAGGATGTGGCCCTTGTTCACGTACTCGGCCGGGCCCTGCGGCAGCTGGTACTTAGAGACCTTCACGGTAGACGTGCCGAGCAGGTTCGCCGCGCTCAGGCTCAGGTTCGCCTGCGCGTGGATGTCACCCATCCGGATGTTCACGCTGTGGTCGTAGTAGCCCGCCACGCCGCTGGTGACAGCAAGCGAGCCGCCGGTCAGAGACTTCGGCGTGCTGCTCGCGTTCGCGGCAGCGATGCCGAGAACAGGCAACGCCGCGGCAGCCGTGACAGCTGCCAGACGGGTCACGATTCGGGACATGCTCTTCCCTCCTCGGAGGTAAGGGGATGAATGAGGAAATGCAAGCACGTCGCATAGTACACCTATCTGGCCTACATGGGTGGTGTCTGTCGAATCCTTTTGCGTCTTGTACCTGTATGGCCGATTCCGGGTCATGACAGCACAGGTCAACCGGCATCGGGCCGCTGGATCGGGCCCGCGATGCGTACTTGCACGGAACCCGCAATGTGTATGAACACGGAATCGGTCAGGCACATGGTCGCCCGACCATCATCAAGTTGAGCCGGAATCGTTACCGGAATCACCGCTCCCTGAACGGGAGAATCCATCCGTGCCGGAACTCCGGTCTGCTTACATCGTGCAGAACTCGGTTTGCTGCCCGGGAAAATCTGCTGGGTGGGCCTGCGAGGACTTGAACCTCGGACCTCTTCCTTATCAGGGAAGCGCTCTAACCGCCTGAGCTACAGGCCCCAACTATCACTGCCGCTGCTATCCGCCGGGCTAGGTTACCGCACACCGCCCGCCCGCGCGAAGCGGGGCCGGGTGTTCAGTCTGCCTCTTTGAGCGTAATCTCGATGCCGCCGGTCAGCTTGGTGATCGCGTTGTAGATGATCGCGCCGATGGTGGCGATGACCGTGATCAGGACGATGTCGAGCGCGCCGACGAGCATCGTGTACCCGAGGACCGTCGACTCCGACAAGTAGTGGGCGAGGTTGCTGCCCGAGCTTGTCTTCGTCGAGGTCACCAGGCCAACGGTGTGCTCGACCTGGGTGAAGACCCCAAGCGAGTTCAGCATCGAGTACAGCAGCGCGACTACGACGAACATGATCACGCCAGCGACGAGCGCGACCAGGAAGCTGAACTTCATCACCGACCACGGGTCGATTTTCGCCACCACGAGCCGCGCGTCGCGTGCGCCAGTGGCGCCGGGCTTGCCCGGCTGGGTCGCCGGTCGCTGGGCTGGGCGCGGTACGTCGGAAGCGCTTGGTGCGCTGCTGGGCACTGTCGCCTTCGCGGTATCTATCGGATTACCTGGTCCTTCTGCCGTACCTGGCCTGAGTCGCTTCCTGGTCACGGCGGCGAAAGGTGCCGTGATCCGGGACTTCAAGTCATCCGATAGTACCTGGGCTGGAAGGCCGAATCGTGCCGAGGTCATCCGCAGACGGCCGCTGCCCTGCGGCGGAGTCCAGCGTTTCGCGGCGTCGTCCGGCTCGGCTTGGTCGTAGGACGCGGCCAGGCCCGGTCCTGGCGGCGCCGCCTCCTCGGCCGACAGCGTCACTGGCTCTACCTGGTTGTCCACCCGTCCTCCCACCACTAGCTATCGCGAGATTATCCGCTGCCGGCGATCCCGGCACGGCGGATAGCCGGATCGTCACGAAGGTGACGTATGTCAAGACGACGCGGGCGGGTGACAAGTTGCGGTGATATCTCCCGTCCCGGTGGCCGAGGGATCAGTCTGCCGCCGAGCCGTCGGCGGCCGCCGTACCCGCCGCCCCGTCATCCTCGGCGAGGTCATCGTCAGGCTCCTCTTCCTCGGCGTTCCTGGCGATCGCGACTAGTGTCTGGCCGGAGGCGAGATTCACCAACCGGACACCCATCGTCTGACGGCTGGACTGCTTGATCTCGGCGGCGGAGGTCCTGATCACGCCCCCGGCGGAGGTGATCGCGAACACCTCGTCCTCCGGTCGGACCATCAGCGCGCCGATCAGCTCACCGCGGGATTCGACGATCCGGGCCGTGACCACGCCCATGCCGCCCCGGCCCTTGACCGGGTACTCGGCGGCCTGAGTGCGCTTGGCGTAGCCGCCGCTGGTGGCCACTAGCACGTCGGCGTCCCCGGCGGGATCCACCACGTGCATGCCGAGCAACCGGTCGGCCCCGGCGAAGCGCATCCCGATCACGCCCGAGGTGGCGCGCCCCATCGGCCGCAGCACGTCGTCGCTGGCGTGGAACCGCAGTGCCTTCGCGTGCCGGGAGACCAGCAGCAGATCCTGGTCCGCGGAGACCAGCCGGGCGCCGATCACCTCGTCGTCGTCGCGCAGGTTGATCGCGATGATCCCGCCGGAGCGGGGCGAGTCGAAGTCGCTCAGCCGGGACTTCTTCACCAGCCCGGACGCGGTCGCGAGCACGAGGTACGGGGCGACCTGATAGTCCGGGATCGCGAGCACCTCGGCGATGTGCTCATCGGGCTGGAACGCCAGCAGGTTCGCGACGTGCTGGCCCCGGGCATCCCGGGCGGCCTCGGGCAGCTCGTAGGCCTTCGCCCGGTACACCCGGCCCTTGTTGGTGAAGAACAGGATCCAGTGGTGCGTCGAGCTGACGAAGAAGTGCTCGACGATGTCGTCGGTGCGCAACTGCGCGCCGCGGACGCCCTTGCCGCCCCGCCGCTGCGCGCGGTACAGGTCGGTCTTGGTGCGCTTGGCATAGCCGCCGCGGGTGATCGTGACGACGACGTCCTCCTCGGCGATCAGGTCGGCCATCGACATTTCGCCGTCGTAGGGCACGATCTCGGTGCGCCGGTCGTCGCCGTACTTGGCGGTGATCTCGGCAAGCTCGGTGCCGATGATCTGCCGCTGCCGCTGCGGCGAGGCCAGGATCGCCTCGTAGTCGGCGATCTGCTCCATCAACTCGGTGTACTCGTCGAGCAACTGCTGCCGCTCCAGGGCGGCCAGCTTGCGTAGCTGCATGTCCAGGATCGCCCGGGCCTGGATCTCGTCGATCTCCAGCAGGTCCATCAGGCCCTGCTGGGCCGCCGCCGCCGATTCGCTGGCGCGGATCAGGGCGATAACGGCATCGATCTGGTCGATCGCCTTCAGCAAGGCGCTCAGGATGTGGGCCCGCTCCTGAGCCTTGCGGAGCAGGAACTGGGTCCGCCGGACGATCACCTCGATCTGGTGGGCGACCCAGTACCGGATCATCTGGTCCAGCCGCAGCGTCCGCGGCACGCCGTCCACCAGCGCGAGCATGTTCGCCCCGAAGGTCTCCTGGAGCTGGGTGTGCTTGTAGAGGTTGTTCAGCACGACCTTGGCGACGGCGTCGCGCCGGAGCACGAGGACCAGCCGCTGGCCGGTCCGGCCGCTGCTCTCGTCCCGGATCTCGGTGATGCCGGAGATCCGGCCGTCCTTGACCAGCTCGGCGATCTTGTTGGCCAGGTTATCCGGGTTGACCT
>JAJYTW010000005.1:1071-48790 GCA_021792855.1 Actinomycetes bacterium | reverse complement strand
TGCACGGATGCCTCAGGACCCGCACCCTCTACGACGAGGCCACCGCCTGGTCCCACCGGCAAAACCTCCCTCAATCTTCCGTCGCGGCTTGACACTTAAGCTCCTGGGATGTCTTTCGAGCAGGGCCTGCTGGAAGCGGAAGTCTCCCCACAGGCCTAGCGTGAGGATCTCGGTCAGCGCTGACCGGATGAAGAGCGGCAGGAATGATGCCTCGGCGGGGTACTTGGCATCGGCCGACAACACGACGTTCGCCCACATCACGGTGAGCCGGGCCACGCCGGCGTCGGGATGGAGCCGCCCGCGCCGCGCCAGCCGCTCGGCGGTGACCATGCGCCGCGCGCCGATCCGGTTCAGCGCTTCGACAGCTTCCGGGCGCTCATGCGAGGCTGGCTGGCTGGCAGCTTTCACCCGCGTCGCCGCCCGGGGCCACGACCGCGCGGCCGGGCGGCCGGCCTTTCCGGCATCACGCTTACAGTGGACTCCCTCTCCGGTCCCGCGTCCAATCGCGCCTGTCCCGGTTAGCCCGCTCGCGGCGCGATCCGTTAGCCCGCCGGTGCGCCGCGGCCCGGCGAGTTCCGGGCGCTGGCCACCCAGGCAAAGGGTAAGGGGGCCCGGCAGGTCCAGGTGGATGGTCCGGTGACCGGGGTCCTTATCGGCCTGGTCGTCGTTCGTGCGGGACGGGCGGCCGGGTGACGGGGATGACCGGGATGAGGCTTTCCAGCCCGGTGTAGTCGCCGGGGTTGGTGGTGAACAGGGGCAGGCCCTCGGCGATCGCGGTGGCGGCGATCATGAGGTCGGCTATCCGGCGGCGTGGCTTGCGGCCGGCGGTGATCACCGCTGCGGTGACCCGGCCGTAGATCCGGGCGGCCTCGGCGCCGAAGGAGATCGGGTCGAACTCGTTTTCCGCCCGCTGCACGATCTCCAGCCGGCGGGCACGCTCGTCGTGCTCGTCGTAGTCGTCCTGCTCGTCATTCCGGCGGACCTGGTGCGGGCCCGCGGACAGCTCTGCGAGGGTGATGGCGCTGATCGCCATCTCATCGGGCAGCTGCTCCGGGTCGATCCACCGGCGCAGGACCAGGATGTTGGTATCGAGCAGGCCCCTGGCCGGGCGGTCACCGCTCATACGGGTCGTCCGCGTCATGGCCGGCGGCGGCGTCCTGGTCGGCGCGGAATGCCCGCGGGTCGATCGCGGGGGCATTGCGGGACATGGCGGCGAACTCCTGCCGGGTGACGAACCGGCGCCGGCGGCGCAGCGGGATCAGCTCCCCGATCCGGTGGCCGTCGCGGGTGACGGTGAACGACTCGCCGCGCTCGACGGCGTCCATGATCTCCCGCGACCGGTTCCGCAGGTCGCGCTGGGTGATCTCCGGGTTCGACTTCACGGTCCCATGATAGCACTAGGTAGCACGCGGTGCCACTAGATTGTTTTCATCTGGATCGGGCGCAGGGAAGGGGATCGGCGCGCCGCCGTCGAGGCGCGCATAACCGCCTGGTCCGCGCGACCGGCTGAACGATCGAAATCGATAGCCCAGCGATACCTATCGGCGGCAGTGCGCGTGGCTGGATATGCCAGCTGTGTTACTGATCGTGACGTATTCAGGCACTGGCGGGCTACTGGTGGGGGCGGTAGATCTCCGAGCGGTGGTCGATGTCGAGGACATGGACGGTACGGGTATCCTCGTCGATCCGGTAGGTGCCGCGCCGGGTTCCGCGGCATCCCCCTAGCGGGCCGGTCAGCGACTTTCCGGCCCGGTGCGGGTTGTCCGCCAGGCGGAGTCGCAGAACTCGATCACGGCGGCGGCCGCCACCGAAGCGACCTGCCGCCAGCGATCACCGCGAAACCGCAGCATGCCGGACGCCAGCGGTGCGCCAGCCTGCAGATGCCGCATACGCAAGGGCGGAGCAGGTCCCCGCCGCCTGTCCCCACAAACGCAGAAGCCGCCGACCAAATGTGCTGGTCAGCGGCCTGTGCATACGCAACGAGGCGCGAAAAACGCCCGTACTTGGTGGCGGGGGCAGGATTTGAACCTGCGACCTCTGGGTTATGAGCCCAGCGAGCTACCGAGCTGCTCCACCCCGCGTCGGTGGCCTAACTCTACGGGCCGCTCGGCCCGCAGGCAAATCGGCAGGTCAGCCGCCCGGCCGCGACGAAAGCCCGGTGCAGGCGCGGAGCGCCCGGTACCGGGCCCGCGCCCGCCGGGCCGCGGCTCCGCGATCCAGCACGGGCTGACCGGTCCGCGAAACTGTCGCGGGCACGAACCGCCAGGTCAGCGGCTTGTGCGGGCGCAGGGTCAGCAGCAGCACGCCGGTCGCGGTGCTGTAGGAGTGCTGCCACCACAGGAAGTTGCCCATGCCGTAGGCCACGAACGTCCGGCCGAGCCACCCCGACCCTTGCAGCATGTGCGCGTGCGAGCCCGCGATAATGCTCGCACCGGCCGCCGACAGCCGGCGTGCCAGCGACGTCTGAGCCGGATCCGGGCAGGACATCCCCTCGGTGCCCCAGTGCATGAAAACGATCACCACGCGCGCCTTCTTCCTGGCGGCCCGCACCGCGGCCAGGGTCCGCCGCAGGTAGATCGTGTTCGCCTCACCCGAGCGGGTCGGGGTGGCCACCCAGGACGAGGCAAGCTCGGCGACCTGGGACACGCCGAGCAGCGCGATCCGCACGCCATTGACCCGCACCAGGTAGGGGCGCCACGCGGCGGCGGCGTCGGCCCCGATGCCGAGCACCGGGAAGTGCGCCCTGCGGGCCGTCGCCAGGGTGTCGGCCAGTCCGACCCGGCCGTAGTCAAGCACGTGGTTGTTAGCCATGGTCGCCACGTCCACCCCGGCGTCGGCCAGGGCAGCGAACGCCCGCGGGCCGGTCCGGAAGTGGTAGCTCTTGGGCTGCGGGACACCCCGCCTGGTGACGGCGGTTTCCAGGTTCAGCACGGTCAGGTCGGCCGACCGCAGCACCCGCGCGATCGGGCCGAAGGCGGTGGCCGGATGCCGCAGCAGCCTGGCGGTGCGCCCGGTGAAGTGGACGTCCCCGGCGAAGGCGATGGTGACTGTCCGTGATGACCGCCCGGCTCCCGGGAGCGGCGCGGCGGTGAAGGATCCGCCCGGCCGGCTCCCGCTACTGATCCCGACGCTGCTGGTCACCGTCCGGGTCGCCCCGGGCGGAACCGCGGCGCCCACCGCCACGGCACCCGCCGCCGCAACGGTCCCGCACGCGGCGAGCGCCGCGCAGATAGCGATTGTCGCCCCCGCCATCGGGCGTCGCCCCCCTGGCATCTGCCCAGCGTAGAGCCGACCCCGGCGGCGGACCGGGCGGCACGCCGGACGGCTAGCGGGCCTCGGTCCGCTGCCCGGGCACCAAGGGAAACAACCCGTGATAACGGGGATTCCGGGGCCGCTGTAGCGCGAATGGGGACCGAGGCGGCCGCCTCAGGCCCCCTGGGCCGTGCCTGGCGGAACGGCCATCCAGACGACATAGCGGGCAGGCCACGGCGCTCCCGGCGGCTGGGTCAGCCAGTGCGGCTGCTGCGTCGTCCTCAGATCGAACATCAGTCTCGGCCGGCTCCCGTAGCCAGCCACCTGTCCCGGCGCGGCGCCAACGAGCACCGGGCGGTAGCCGGACCGGCGGATCGCCGCCAGGACCGCGGCGACGGAGACTCGCCCGGTGCCCGTCGGCAGCCAGCCGACAGGGACCCCGCACATGCCGCGGATCACCTGGGTGAGGTACCCGGCGACCCGCCGGTCCACGATCAGCACGGCTGATCGCGGTCCGAGTGCCGCGCAGGCGGCCCGCACGGACTGCTCCTGGCCCGCGCCGACGGCGTGCTGGGCCAGGCCGCCCGCGCTTGGCCGCAGCGCTCCCCCGGCGCCGGCGTGAGTCAGCCCGACACCGAACGAGGTGCCCGCCGCCGGCAGCAGGATCGCGCCGGCGCAGAGCACCGAGACGGCGGCGGCGGTGGCACGACCAGCGCCGCGGCTTGCGGCCAGCGCGGCCAGCCACCGTGCCGCCCAGATCGCCATCCAGAGCACCGCCGGGAGCACGACCGGGACCAGTCTCCGGCTTGCCCACGGCTGGTCAGGGACGGTGAGCGGCTGCCAGAGCACGACCGCCGCGCCGGCCAGGCCGACGGCGACCGGAAGCGCCAGGGCCAGCAGCGCGCCGGTCTCGTCCCGCCAGGTCACCAGCGCGCGCACGCAGCGCCGCGCCAGCAGTGCGGCGCCGAACGTGCCGAGCAGCACCGCGGCGATGCCGGCGTACCAGATCAGCCAGTACAGCGCGTGCTCGGAGTAGGTCCGGCCCGGCGCGGCCGGCAGTCCGGTGAGCCGTTGCAGGCTGGCGACGTAACCGGCCCACGGCCGCCCCGGCGCGGCGCGCACGGTCTGGAAGTAGGGACGGGCCGCCAGGCCCGCCACGGCAAGCACGACCAGCACGGCGGCCGCCTCGGGCAGCCAGCGCAGCGGCCGCCCGGCGAGTACCCGGCAGATCGCGCCGCCGGCCCGGTCCGTGCGCAGCGCCAGGGCCAGGCCGACCGTCACGATGGCCACGCCGGCCGCGGCCAGGCCGATCTCGGTCAGGGCCGGCGCCAGCGAGTCCGCGGCCGGCCGGGCGAGCAGATAGCCCGCGGCGAGGCCGTAACAGCAGCCCGCGGCGAGTCCGGCGCCAAGCGCGATCCCGGCGGGCGGCCGGGCCGCGATCAGGATCACCGTCACGCCGAGCACCGGCACCAGGTAGACCAGCGAGCCGAGGCTGAGCAGGCTGGCCAGGCCGAGGGCGAGTCCGCCGATGACGGCGACCGTCGGGACCGGCAGCCGGGACGCCGCCGGGCAGCCCACCGCGTCGGCCACCAGGCTCATCCCGCCAAACAGCAGAATCTGCGCGGCGGTCTCGCTGAACGCGCTCCGGCCGGTGTAGATCTCGGGGAGGGTCACCGCTAGCGCCAGCGCGCCCGCGGGCGCCCACCCCCGCCCGGCTAGCCGCCCGACCAGTCCGCCGAAGCTCAGCACGGCCAGGGCCGCCAGCACCGGGCTGACCGCCGCCCCGCCAGCCAGTCCGCCGGCCCAGAACCCGGCCGCCAGCAGCATCGGCAGCCCGGGCAGCACCCCGGGAACCACCGAGTCGCCGCGAGCGAAGAAGCCGACGCTGGACAGGTGCACGGCCAGATGCGGGCCGCCGAGCACGCCCGAGCCGCCCGGAATCGGCAGCGCGCCGTGCTGCGCGATCCAGAAGCCGGCCTGGACGAAGACCCCGGGCGGGCGGGTAGCGAGTACCGCCGGGGAGTTCGTCGCCAGTTCCCAGCCGAGATAGCCCGCCGCGACGAGTGCGGTCCCGGCCAGGGCGGCCCGGGAAGCCCACCGGTCCTGACGGGCCGCGCGGCCCGGCCCGGACTGCCACCCGGCCCGGTCGCGGTACAGCAGGTAGACGGCCAGCGCCGTCGCCAGCGGAGCCGCGATCAGCAGCACCGGCACCGGGTCGAATACCCCCGCGAGCAGCAGCGGCAGGCCGGTGACCAGCCAGGAGATGAGCAGGACGGCGGGGAGCACGGTCAGCCAGGCGAACCCGCGATCGGCCAGGCCGGCGCCGCCTCCAGGCTCGCCCGCGCGGCGGCCAGCGGGCCCGTCCGGCCGGGAGATCGCGGCCGCCAGCCTCCGCACGGTGGCCGGCAGCGATCCCCGGGCGTCCCGACCAGCCCGCCGATCACTGGTCACGGGTGACTCTGGCGGGCTCACGAGAACAACTCTAAGGGGCGTAATTGGGTACGGCCCGGCCAAAATTCCAGACCGCGCGAACGGCTCGCGCCGATTCCCCTGGCGGTCCGCGCCGATCCTGCCGACGCGCTGGTCACGCGGGTGTTAGCCGGCGCCGGTCAGGCCCGGGGCGGTGAGCGCGAATCGGCGCCGGGCCAGCCCGGTCCCGATTCGCCCGGACCGGCGTGTCGCCCGCAGCCCCGGGCGTACCATGAGGCCGGATTTACCCCAAAAGCTTGCATCAAACACCACAAACAACCATCAGCCGGAGGAGCGATGAGCCCGCGCGGGCGCGGCCGTGGCAGGCGCAGGCACGGACCCTGGATGCTGCTCGCCGGCTGGACGGCGATCGCCGTCGCCGTGGTTCTCGTCGCGGGGGCGCTGTATGGCTACGTGCAGTACCGGACCGTCTGGGACGGCATCACGAAGATCGCGGTCACCGGCCTCGGCCAGCGCCCGCCCAAGTACGACAACGCGCTGAACATCCTGGTCATCGGATCGGACAGCCGCTCGGGCGCGAACGCGAAGATCGGCGGCTACGTACCCGGGCAGCGCTCGGACACCGTGATGATCGTGCACATCTCGCCCGGCCGAGGCAGGCTCTCGGTGCTCAGCTTCCCCCGTGACTCGGTGGTCCCGATTCTGGCCTGCCCGGCCGTGGCCGGCTTCCCCGGGCAGCAGTCGCAGCCCGCCGCCGTCGAGCAACTCAACTCCTCCTTCGCCTACGGCGGACCTGGCTGCCTGTGGCACACCCTGGAGCAGACCACCCGGATCCGCATCGATGACTTCCTTGAGCTGAACTTCACCGGCTTCATCAGCGTCATCAACGCCCTCGGCGGGGTGCGGGTCTGCCTGCCGTACGCCATCCGCCCGACCGCCTACGACCATCTGAAGCTGTCCGCCGGGCCGCATGTGATCAAGGGCTACAAGGCGCTGGAGTTCTGGCGGCTCAGGGAGGGCTTCGGCCTCGGCTCGGACCTTCAGCGCATCCAGCGTGATCAGCTTCTGATGGTGGCCCTGGTGCAGCAGATCCTGCGCACGCACGTGCTGCGCAGCCCGACCAGGAGTTACACGGTCGTGCAGGACATCGTCCGGGCGCACGCGCTGACCACCGACACCGGGCTGACCCCGAGCCGGCTGCTGGCCATCGCGACCAGCATGAGCGGGATATCCCGCCAGTCGGTCCAGTTCGTCGAGGTCCCGACCATCGCCTATCCGGCGAACCCGAACTGGGTCGAGTTCGCCCCGGCGAGCGCGCCGGGGCTTTTCGCCGCAGTCGCGCGCGACATCCGGTTGCCGAAGCTGGCGAAGCAGGGGCAGCCGGGCCAGGGGACGCACCTGGTCGCCGCTTCCAGGGTCCGCGTGGAGGTGCTGAACGGCTCCGGCGTGACCGGGATCGCCGGCCGGACCGCCGCCGCACTGGCCACCCGCGGCTTCCACGTGCTCGGAGCCGTCAGCGCCACCACCGCGGCCGGTGCGCCCGACTTCGGCTACACCACCTCGGTGGTGGAATACGGCGCCGCGGCCGACCTGGCGGCCGCCCGCACGGTCGCCGCACAGCTATCCGGCGCCGCGCTGAGGCGGGTGAGCACGGTCCCGGCTGGCACCGTCCACCTCATCCTCGGGTCTAGCTTCATCGCGCTCGCTCCCCGGCCCAAGCGGAACTCGCTCGGCAATCTGGCCGCCAGGTACAGCGGCTACTCCGGGAGCACCAACGTGTGCAGGAACTACGGCACGGCCTTCATGACCGCGGGCGGCTGACCATGCGCGACTCGGTCGCCTCGGGGAGGTCGACCCCGAAGATCATGATCGGCCCGACATCCGTCACGACCCATCTCCGGCATCGGCACAGTGCTCGTCACTCGCCGGCGGCCGTGAGAATGCTTTCGAACTGCTCGACCGAGATCGGCTCGGCATGCACGGTGATCGAGCCGCTGCTCATGTTCACCCAGCCATTGAAGGCGTAGACCGCCGCGTTGCACCCGGCGCAGGCGGCTACCCCGGAGTGCATGTGCACCGAGCCATGCATCGGCAGGTCGGAATCGGGCCAGGTGAACCCGGGGTCGAGCAGGACAGGCAGCTTAGGCAGCGGAAACGGGGGCACGACGTAGCCCCGGACATGCAGGGCGGCCACGACGCCCGCGCCGTCGGTGATCAGTTCCCTGGCGTCGATCACGCCGACCCCGTCCGGCCGGATCAGCAGGTAGTCGGTGCCCTCGATCGAGTTGCCCGCCCACGGACCGGAACTGACCGTCCCGGCGAAGCCGAGATCGACCCGCAGGCCGTCGGAGCCGATCCCGACCGGCACGACCCTGGTGACCTGGGCCTGGAACGAGTACTGCGCAACCATCGCGACCTCCGCGCTCGGGCAGGCCGGGCGCCTGCCTGCCCGCCGAGTCTGCGCGAGTCACCGCGGGGCGGGCATCGGTGCTGACACCGGATCGCAGGCTGCGGAGTAGGTGAATCCACCTAGATCGCGCACATCGCGCCGCCTACACTGCCGCCATGCCCGCCGACCTGGCCGTCCTGACTCCGCGTGAGCGCGAGGTCGCGCTCGCCGCGGTCTCCGGTGACGACACCCGGGCGATCGCCGGCCGCCTGGCGCTCAGCCCCCGCACGGTCGAGCATCACCTGTCCGCGGCCTACCGCAAGCTCGGCGTCCGGAATCGCGCCGCGCTGGTCGCGCTGCTGCGGGACGTCCCGGCGGCCGGGCCCGAGCCGGCCACCAGGTACGCGGTCAGCGGCAGCGCGCACGTCGCCTATCAGGTGACCGGGAGCGGCGACCGCGACCTGGTGTTGATCCCGGGCTTCGTCTCGAACGTCGAGAACGCCTGGACCTGGCCGGAGCACGCGGCGTTCCTGCGGCGCCTGGCGACGGGCCGCCGGCTCATCGTGTTCGACAAGCGCGGCACCGGGCTCTCCGATCCGGTCACCGACCCGGCCAGGCTCACCCTGGAGCAGCGGATGGACGAGGTCCGGGCCGTGATGGACGCGGCCGGAAGCCGGCGCGCCACCCTGTTCGGCTTCTCCGAGGGGGCAGCGCTGAGCATGCTGTTCGCTGCCACCTACCCGTCTCGGGTCAACGGGCTGATCCTGTACGGGGCGCTGATCAGCGGATCGCTGGACGCTGCCAGCAGCGGCGCGGCTAGCGTGTTCGCCGAACCGGAACGGTCCTGGCAGATCATGCGCGAGGTCTGGGGCACCGGCCAGTTCCTGGCCCCGTTCGGCCCGAGCGCGGCCGCGACGACCGCCGGCCTGGCGCACATCGCCAGGTTCGAACGGCACGGGGCAAGCCCGGCGGCCGCCCACGCGATCATCAAGATGGCCGGCGCCATCGAGGTGCGCGGGCTGTGCCCGGTGGTTCGCGCTCCCGCGCTGGTGCTGCACCGCACCGGCGACCGGCTGGTACCGGTCTCGAACAGCCGGTATCTCGCCGGGCACCTGCCCGCGGCCAGGTACGCCGAGTTTCCCGGCCTGGACCACCCGCCCTGGCTGGGCGACAACGCCCCGGTGCTCGGGGCGGTCGAGGAGTTCCTGCGCACCGACCACCCGCCGGTCCGCACCGGCGGCATGCTGCTGCAGACCATCCTGATGGCGAGCGAAGCGCTGACCCCGGCCGAGCTGGCAACCCTGGAGCGGTTCCGGGGCCGTCCCTCGGCGAGCAGCCACGGGCTCGTCTACGCGTTCGAGGGGCCGGTCCGCGCCACCGAGTGCGCGATCGCGCTCGCCCAGGTCAGACCCGGGCTCCGGGTGGCGGTGCACGCGGGCGAACTGGACTTCCGGCCGGCCGGCGTGGCCGGTCCGATGCTCGCGGTCACCGCGGCGGTGCTGGCCGCAGCCGCGCCCGGCCAGGTGGTCGTCACCGGCGTGGTCAGGGACCTCACGCTCGGCTCGGACCTGCGGTTCGCCGCCGGGCCCCGGCTTGACCTGCCGGGCGGCGGCCGGGTCGAACTGCACCACGTCGGCGGTCCGGCCGGCTAACCCGAGCACCTACCGCCGCGGCTAGCCCGGCCCGCTCCTCAGATCACCGGCGGCCGGCCCGCCCTGGTCATCCGCCAGGCGGCCCGCGGCGTAATCGGCCGCCGCGGCCCGGGGTCGGACCGCCAGCCCTCGGCGAAGCCCCCGAACCAGGCCCGCAGCGCGGGGACCGACCGCTCCCTGGCAAGGGTGAGCAGCAGCCAGTCGGCCAGGTACGCCGCGGCCAGCGGCCACGGCAGGTTGCGGCGGGCCAGCCAGACCCGGTTCCTGGCCTCGAACCGGTACCAGATGTCGTGCCTGGCGTTGGCGACGATCGGATGGCACATGGTCGCAGCGGCGTCGTACTCCAGCCGGTAGCCGCGGTCGATCAGCCGCCAGGACAGGTCGGTCTCCTCGTGTGCGAAGAAGAACGCGGACGGCAGGCCGCCAGCCTCCAGGTAGGCGGACCGGCGGATCGCGCAGGCGCCGCCGGCGAAGGTCGTGACCACGGACGAGCGTTCCGGATGCCCGGCCCGCAGCCGTGGCACGTACCAGCGACCGCCCGGGCCGCCGTCCGGGTCGAGCACCCGGAACGACAGCACCGCCAGCCGCGGGTCGGCCGCGAACCTGGCGGCCACGTGCTCACCGAGCGCCACCGGATCGGGGTACCAGCCGTCGTCGTCCAGAAACAGCACCACGTCGCCGGCGCAGGCATCCACCGCGGCGTTGCGACCACCCGCCACGCCGGCGTTCTCGGCGAGCCTGATCGTGGTGACGCCGTCCGGTACCGGCGGGACGTCCGCCCCGTTGCCCACCACGATCACCTCGGCGCCCAGGTCCCGCAGCGGCGCGGTCGACGCGATCGCCCGGTCAAGCTCGGCCGGCCGGTTGCCCATGGTCAGGATGACCACCGACAGCTTCATGCCAGCCGCCGCGAGGTCATGATGGCGGCGAGGTGCGCCAGCACCATCAGGCCGGCCACGATCAGGCAGGCCAGCGTGAGCACCCGGGTGGCGGTCAGCGTCCCGGCCGCCGCGTCGATGATGGCGGCGAGCAGGATCAGCAGCGAAAGCTCGACGGCCTGAGTGATCCGGTGCACCCGGAGCACGCTGGCCAGCCGCCGCACGGTCGCCAGGCCGGACCTGGTCGGGGTCAGCGCCTCGTCAGAGTGCGTGGCGGGCAGCCCGGACTTGGCCCGCGTGACGATCACGATGTCGGTCTCGGCCTTGACCAGCATGGCCAGCAGCGCGGCCGCGATCCCGGCCGTGATGTACGGTCCGGCCGCCGCGAACTCGCCCTGCGCCCGGAAGCCCAGGCCGACCAGCAGCGCGCTCTCGGCCAGGTAGGGCCCGACCAGGTCCAGGTACAGCCCCTTGGCCGAGAATCGGCCCGACCACCTGGCCAGTTCCCCGTCGGCGCAGTCGCCGAGCAGGTATAGCTGGACCAGGACGGCTCCGACGATCGCCGTGGCCAGGCCGCCGAACGCCACGACCGCGCCGGCCGCGATCCCGCACAGCACGAACGCCACCGTGACCATGTTCGGCGTCACGCTGGTCCGGGCGAGCATCCAGACCACGTACGGCGACAGCTTGCGCATGTACAGGCGGCCGGCCCAGTGCTCGTCGTTCAGCCGCTCAACCACGGATCTCGGCTGGCCGAGTTCGCGCACCTCAGCCAGCGATGGCCCGGCCATACTCCTCCACTTTCTTGGCGGCCTCGGCCGGGGACAGGGCGAGGCGCTCGAGGATCGTGTACCGGCCGGGCCTGGTCGACGGGGCGCGCAGCACCGCGGCGGTGAACTGCCCGTCCGACAGACCCACCTGCCCGGGTCCGCGCGGCAGGCCGTGCCGCCGCAGACACGACGATATCGCCGCGAACTGCCCGGCGTCGTCCCGAAGATAGGTACAGAACAGCGCGCCCATCCCGGCCAGCTCTCCGTGGCTGGCAGTTCCGGGATAGAGCTCGTTAATCGCATGCATGATCTCGTGGTCGCCGCCGCTGCTCGGCCTGCTCGATCCCGCCATCGCCATCGCCACCCCGGACAGGATCAGCGCCTCGGCCAGCACGGTCAGGAACTCGTCGGAGTCGCTCGGGCCCGGCTGATGCAGCAGCGCGTGCGCCGCAGACCTGGCCATCGCCGCAGCCAGGCCGTCAACAGGCTCGCCGGTGTCGGCCGCCGCGAGCTCCCAGTCCGCGACCGCCGACAGGTTGCTGACCACATCGCCGACCCCGGCGACCGACAGCTGCCCGGGGGCGCCGCGCACCCGGTCCAGGTCGACGACCACGGCGACCGGCGACAGCACGACGCCGTAGGAACCGGTTCCCGACTCGTGCCGCAGCGTGCTCACCGGCGAGGCGATCCCGTCGTGCGCGAGGCTGGTCGGCACCGACACCATCGGTATCCCGGCCATGTGCGCCGCGTACTTGGTGACGTCGATGGTCTTGCCGCCGCCGATCCCGGCAACCACCTCGAAGCCGCCGGCCCGGAGCCTCCGGCCCAGTTCCACGGCCCCGTCATAGCTGCCGCCATCGAGGCGGAACACCTCGGCGGCCGTTCCGGTCAGTTCGGCGGCGAGTGCGTCGCCCTGGCCGGGGCCGACCGCGATCGCGACCCGGCCCTGGGTGGCGATCCGCCGGTCCGACAGCAGCGCGCCGAGCCCCGCGATCGCGCCCGGGCGCACGTCGATGACCAGGGGTGCGGCGAGCATTCGCGCCAGCAGTGGCATAGACCTCCTCCGGCCCGCGCCGCGGCGCGTCCCGGCAGCCGCCGACGGCCGGCCGCGACGGTGTTACCTGGCGAGGTTAGCAGCGCGGCGCGATCTGTCTGGCCCGTTGCAGATCGGCATGGTTGTCAACCTCAACCCACTCGACATCGCCGATCGGCGCGGCGAGCACCTCGCCGCCACGCTCGGCGAACTCGGCGAACCCGTCCTCGTAGTACAGGCCGGGATCGCGGCGCCAGGTCGCCTCCAGCGCGTCGGCCAGGCCGAGCGCGGCCGACGCGTCGATCAGCGTCGCGCCCATGTACTCCCCGTCGGCCTGCGCCGGATCCATCAGCTTGGTGATCCGCAGCAGCAGGCCGCGCTCGTCCAGGACGACCTTCATCTCCTCGTCGGCCAGGCGCTTGACCGCGTCGATCGCGATGACCAGCCTGCCGAGCGGCGGGTCGGCGGCGAGGCCGGACGCCGCCCGGGCCGCGGTCGCCGCGAGCAGGGTCTTCTCCACGCTCAGCGGGTGCACGGTGTCGCCGTTGACCAGCAGCGCGCCGTGACCGAAGTACTCCCGTGCCAGCCACAGCGAGTAGGCGTTGTTCCACTCCTCGGCACGGTTGTTGTGCACTAGGTCAATCGAGACGCCGAAGGCGCGCTCCAGCGCGGGGACCCGGTCGGCCACCCGGTCCGCCGCGTAGCCGACCACCACCACGGCCTCGGTCATCCCGGCGGCCGCCAGGTTCCGCAGCGCGATGTCCAGGATCGTGGTCTCGCCGTCGACCGGCAGCAGGGCCTTGGGCAGGCGGTCGGTATCCGGCCGCAACCGCCGCCCGGCGCCCGCGGCCAGAACCATGCCGATCACCGCCGGTCATCCTCCCCTGCTCGCTGGCGCCCGGCCAGGACTCGCCGGCCGATCAGCAGCCCCAGATAGGCCGCCAGCACAAGGTACCCGAACGACGCGATCCCGAATATCGCGGCCAGTCCGGCCAGGAACATCCGGCCCTCCCAGCCGATCCCGGCGGTCAGCGCACCGGTCCGCCGGGCGGGTCCTGGGCCGGTGGCTGCCCGCACCACGCCGGGCGCCTCCCCTGGGTCCGCCGCGAGACTCAGGTACCAGATCCCGGTCAGCGCGCACAGCGTGAAGATGATCGGCCCGGAAACCGGCTGGGCGTATCCCAGCGCCGCGAGGTAGACGTACTGGCCGGTCAGCAGCAGGGCCGGAACGAGCCAGTCGACCGGGCCGTCGTGCGGATGGCCGGCGCCCGGCGCGGCGAGCAGCAAGACGATCAGCGGGGCCAGCGTCACGACTCCCGGCAGATTCCGCATCCCGAGCACGGCCAGCAGGATCGTCGCGGTCAGGCCGATCAGCAGCGGCGGCAACGGGGCCAGCTTGCCCTGCACTAGCCGGCCGGCCCAGGCGGCGACCGGCCCGTCATCCCGGCAGGCACGAAGCAGCGCGGTGGCGCCGGATTCGGCCGGGGCGTCGGCGGTGGCCGGGGCGTCGGCGGTGGCCCGGGCGGCCGCGGGAACCGGACGGCGCCGGGCGCCGATGCCCTGCCTGGCCCGGCGGGCGACCGCCAGGCAGGCAGTCAGCACCTCGATCGCGAGCACGATGAACAGGGCGATCCTCGGACCGTGGATCGCGAGCGCGAGCCAGGCGATCAGCACCCGGGCGCCCGGACCGGCGCCGAGCACGTGGTTCAGCACCCGGGTGAGCACGCCGCGAGTGCCGCGGTCCGCCGCGGCCGGGCGCCCCGGCGGCGCCGTCCGCTCGGCGCCCCGAATGATCAGGCCGGTCACGGCGACCGCCGCGGCGGCCAGCACCGCGAGCGGCCACATGGTGGTCCACCGATCGCTCTGCCCGTAGGCCGCGATACCGCCGTAGACCGCGAACTCCGCCGCCGCGGCGCTGACCGCGGCCAGCCACGGGAAGTTCCGCGCCCCCCGCAGGCTCGCCGCCCGTGCCTGGGTCGCCCGCGCGTCGGCGGCGCCACGGTCACCCGCCGGCCAGAACATCCCGGGCAGCACCAGCCAGTCGGTGCTGCCGTCGAGTCCGCGGGCGGAGCGGACCAGCGAGCGCGACGACTGCGCCGCCTGCCGGGCCGCGACGAAGTTCGCCAGTCGCTGGGCCGCCGCGCGGAGCGCGAGCCAGCCGAGCACCAGGACCGAGCCACGGCCGATGTCGGCCGCGGTCCCGCCACTGATCCACACCGCCGCGCACAGCGCGAGCAGCAGCGCGATCCCGGTCAGCGCGTTCGGGGTGAGCGACCGCCGGATCGCCCAGTCCCCGATCCGGGGGAACCAGCCACGCAGAGCTCGTGCGGCCGCGACACCGAGGTCAGTGGCGGCCCGAAAGTCCGCGCCGGCCCGGGACGCGAACGCCGAACGCGGAACGCCGTCGGCGCCGAGTCGGTCCTGGCCGCCAGATCCATCCCGGCCGCCAGATCCATCCCAGTCCGCAGCGCCACCTTGGCCGCCGACACCGGAATCGGCCGGCTGGCCGGCCGGGCGTCTGAGTCCAGTGAGAATGGTCGTCTCCCACTCATGAGGCATCGCTATTCGCGTAAGAGCAATTACCCAGCGTACTAAGCCGTTCCGCTCGCGCCCTGCGCCGTTCCAAACGCGGAGCGTCTGCGCAACGCGGAACGGTCCGGCAAGCCGGCCTTGCCGCACCGCGACGTACCGCCCGCACTATGCCGGGCCGTACCTTCTCGACGGTACTTTCCCGGCTCGGCGATGCCGGGTTGACCACGCCGAACCGCGCCAATCATCATCCGCGGCCAGGCCCGAACCCGCTCCGCCGGGCATGCCGGTCCATGCCCCGCGCGAGGGCGCCAACTGCCCGGATCCGCCGCCGGGTAGGGTCCGGTCATGCGCACTGTCGCGGTGGTGCTGGCCGGCGGAACCGGTCTCCGGATCGGCGGGGACCTGCCCAAGCAGCTTCAACTGCTCGGCGGCATGACCCTGCTCGAGCGCTCGGTGGCGGCGTTCGACCGCGCTCCGGGCGTCAACGAGGTCGTGGTGGTGATGGCGGCGCCCTTCCTGGCCGAGGCGCGCCGGATGCTATTCGGCAGGTACGCCAAGGTCAGTCACGTCATCGCGGGCGGGGCAGACCGGCCGGACTCGACCAGTCGCGCGATTGACCTGCTCACCCGCACCTGTGCGCAGGCCGCGCAGGCCGCGCAGGCCGGAGCCGCCACGGCGGGTCAGGCGGACCAGGCCGACTGCAACGTGCTGTTCCACGACGCCGCCCGGCCCCTGGTCGACCAGCGCATCATCGCCGACTGCGTCACCGCCCTGGCAGAGTGCGAGGCACTGGGCGTTGTCGTCCCGACCGCCGACACCATCGTCCGACTGGCCGACGACCGGATGGTGTCCATCCCGCCGCGCGAGGAGCTTGGCCGGTGCCAGACGCCCCAGGCGTTCCGGCTCTCGGTGATCCGCCGTGCCTACGAGCTTGCGTCCGCCGACCGGGCCGCCGGGACGCTCCGGGCCACCGACGATTGCGGAATGGTGCTCCGCTACCTGCCCGGGGTCGAGGTCCGCGCCATTGCGGGCAGCGAGCGCAACATGAAGATCACCTATCCCGCCGATCTGCGGATCGCCGAGTCGCTGCTGATGAACGAGCCCTAGCCGGCCGGTCCAGCACGCCAGCCGCAAGCGTTGCCGAAGCTACGACAGCCGCCCCGAAGCGGATCGGTCCGGCGGGGCCAGCACTCCGCTGGGCACCAGCCGTCGAGGGCTGGTCAGGAAGCCGGTACCCCAGCAGATGTGCATGGTGCCGAGCACGACCGGCAGGAACGCCAGCGCCCGCCCCCTGAGCCGCCCGGCAGCGGTCGCGCTGACCGCGAGCACCCCGGCGGCGTAGCCGAGCGGGGCCGCGAACCCGATGGTCAGCAGGGCCGGCCAGAGTCCGGCGGCGCCGGCTCCGAGCGCGATCAGCCCGGCGAGACCGGCCAGCGTGCCGGCCACGATGGCGCCGACCGTCAGCGGCGGCGCCAGGTACCGCAGGTTGATCGTGCCGGCGTGCTGCCTGGCGACCACCCGGCGCCAGCGGCCGTACTGGAAGTACTGCGAGCCGAGCGCGGCGACGCTGGCCCTGGGCCGGTAGGTCACCCGCAGCGCCGGGGTGAACCAGATCAGCCCGCCGGCCTGCCGGATCCGGTGGTTCATCTCCCAGTCCTCGGCCCGCAGGTACCGCTCGTCGTAGCCGCCCACCGCCTCGACCGCCTCGCGCCGGAACGCGCCCAGGTAGACGGTGTCGGCCGGCCCGGCGCCACCTCCGGTGTGGAATCGCGCCGAACCCACCCCGAACGGCGATGTCATTGCCCAAGCGACGGCGCGCTGGAAGTCCGTGATCCCCTCCGCGGCCATGATCCCGCCGACATTGACCGCCCCGGTCTCGTCCAGCGACCGCACCGCGGTCGCGATGTAGCCGGGCGGCATCAGCGCGTGCCCGTCGATCCGGACGATGATCGGGTGCCTGGACACCCGGACGGCCGCGTTCAGCGCGGAAGGAATCTGGCCGGACGGGTTGTCCACCACGGTGATCCGCGGGTCCGCGGCCGCCAGTCGGTCGGCGATCTGCCTGGTCCGGTCCCTGGACGGGCCGACGGCCAGCACAAGCTCAAGCCCCGGCGGGTAGTCCTGACCGAGCACGCTGGCCACCGATTCGGCCAGGTGCCGCTCTTCGTTGCGAACCGGCATTATGACGGAAACGGGACCGGCCGCCGCGCCCGCCGCGCCCGCCGCGCCCGCCGCGGCGCTCAGCCCGGGCCGGGCGGCGACGCTGGTCTGGACCCCAGGCTCGGGCCGGTCGTCCGCCCGCGGCGGGCCGGCCGCCGGATGCGCTTGCGGATCACGAATGTCGCTCATGACGGTGGTCACGGTACCGCCCCCGGGCCCTGGTTCGGGCCCGGGGGCGGCAACCGATTCGCCGGCCGGCCGGGCTTCCTACACCGCGACGTCCTCCAGCATCTCGGTCACCAGCGCCGCGATCGGCGAGCGCTCGGAGCGGACCAGCGTGACGTGCGCGAACAACGGGTGGCCCTTGAGCTTCTCGATCACGGCGACCACGCCGTCGTGCCGGCCCACCCGAAGGTTGTCGCGCTGGGCGATGTCGTGGGTGAGCACCACCCGCGACCCCGAGCCGATCCTGGACAGCACGGTGAGCAGGACGCCGCGTTCCAGCGACTGGGCCTCGTCCACGATCACGAACGAGTCATGCAGGGACCTGCCCCTGATGTGGGTCAGCGGCAGGACCTCCAACATTTCCCTGGCCACTACCTCGTCGATCACGTTCGGCGAGACCACCGCCGACAGAGTGTCAAAGACGGCCTGGGCCCACGGATTCATCTTGTCGGCCTCCGAGCCAGGCAGGTAGCCGAGTTCCTGGCCGCCGACGGGGTACAGCGGCCGGAACACCACCACCTTGCGGTGCTGACGCCGCTCCATGACCGCCTCCAGGCCGGCGCAGAGCGCGAGCGCGGACTTGCCGGTGCCAGCCCGGCCGCCGAGGGAGACGATCCCGATCTCGGGGTCGAGCAGCAGGTCAAGCGCGATCCGCTGCTCCGCGCTGCGGCCGCGCAGGCCGAACACCTCGCGATCGCCGCGCACCAGGCGCACCGACTTGTCCGGCTGGACCCGCCCGAGCGCGCTCCCGGCGCCCGAGCAGCCTGAGTACAGCACGACGCCGGTGTGGCAGGGCAGGTCGCGAGTGGCAGGTGAGTCCAGCGTGCCGCTGCTGTAAAGCTCGTCGATCTCGCCCGGGGAGGCGTCGATCTCGGCCATTCCGGTCCAGCCAGAGTCACGCGGCAGTTCGGCCCGGTACTCCTGGGCCGGCAGCCCGACCGCCCCGGCCTTGATCCGCAGCGGCAGGTCCTTGCTGACCAGGACCACATCGTGGCCCTCCATCGCCAGGCTGCGCGCCACCGACAGGATCCTGGTGTCGTTGTCGCCGAGCCGGAATCCCGCCGGGAGCACCGAGGGATCGGTGTGGTTCAGCTCTACCCGGAACGTTCCGCCATGGTCGCCGACCGCGATGTCGGCGTCCAGGCGGCCGTGCTCCAGCCGCAGGCCATCGAGGAAGCGAAGCGCCGCCCGGGCGAAGAAGCCAAGCTCTGGATGGTTGCGCTTGGCCTCAAGCTCGGTGATCACGACCAGCGGCAGGATCACCCGGTGCTCGGCGAAACGACCGAACGCGCCTGGGTCGGCGAGCAGGACGCTGGTGTCGAGCACGTAAGTGCGCCGGTCGTCCGCGGCCTGGGCCGCGGCCTTCGCCTTACCTGATCGTGACTGCCGTGATCCGGCCGGGGCCGACTGGCTGCTGCCGGTCGGCTGATCGGCTGGCGCCTCGCGGAGGCTGGAACGGTTCGGCCGCGTTGCGCGGGCTGATGCGGAAATGGCCACTCACTCTCCCCTGAGCGCCTGGGGCGCCGCGTTCGGACACAGAGTGTCGGAGGGACCGGGAACGGCCAGCGAGGGGCCGGACCCGGCCCTTCGCTCATCTCGCCTGCGTACCAGGACGCGAAGCTCGAGAATCTCGAGGGCCTTCCCGCCGGGCGGATTACACACCGCCCGTCAGAACCGAAGGTACCTTTATGCCCGGTCTTTCGGAAGTACCTCCGCGTGGCCGCCTGATTGCGGGAAGTAAGCCAGAAGGTTAATCAGGCGCCGAATCTGCGATGCCGGCCGGCGTACGAACGCAGCGCCCGGAGGAAGTCCACCTTCCGGAAGGCCGGCCAGTACGCGTCGCAGAAATAGAACTCCGAATGCGCGCTCTGCCAGAGCAGGAAGCCGCCAAGCCGCTGCTCTCCCGAGGTCCTGATCACCAGATCCGGATCTGGCTGCCCGGCGGTGTACAGGTGCTCGGCGATGTGCTCCACGTCGAGGACCTCGGCAAGTTCCTCGATCGTCGTGCCCTTGGTGGCGTGCTCCTGGAGCAGCGACCGGACCGCGTCGGCGATCTCACGGCGGCCCCCGTAGCCGACGGCGACGTTGACCAGCAGTCCCGGATAGTCCGCCGTGGCCTCGCCCGCGTCCTTCAGCACCTGCGCGGTCTCGGCCGGCAGCAGGTCCAGCGCGCCGACCGGCTTGATCCGCCAGCGCTGGGCGACAAGCTCGCGGACGGTGTCCTCGATGATCTGCAGCAACTGCTCAAGCTCAGCGGGCGGCCTGGCCAGGTTGTCGGTAGAAAGCAGCCACAAGGTCACGACCTCGACGTTGCTGGCCCGGCACCACTCGAGCAATTCGAAGATCTTGTCGGCGCCGGCCCGGTGGCCGCTGCTCACGTCGAGCAGGCCAGCCGAGCGCGCCCAGCGCCGGTTGCCGTCGCACATGACCCCCACGTGCCTGGGCACCCCGGACCGCGAGATCGACGATTCGAGCCGTCGTTCGTAGAGCCGGTAGACGAGACCGCGCAGACTCATCCGGCACCCTTCCTCGCTGAAGCCGGGCCGGGCAGCAGAGTCGTCGTGACGGCCCTCCGACCGGCTGCGGCCGGTCCGGAGGTCGCCGTGCCGGCGCCGTCCGGTTCCCTTAGCACCGTATCCAAGAAAGTGACCAGTTCGGTCGATCTCGGAGCAGCTAGCCGGCGCGTCCCGGGATCGTCATGGACCCGGACGACCGCAACCGGGACCGGCAGTCGCGGAGCGAGGGCACGGCGGCCTGCCCGGGCAGCGGGCCCCCGACGGAACTCACCGCGACCGCGGGCCGTCCGATCGGACCTGCTCCACTCGCTGCAGCGCGGCCCGCAGATCCGCAAGCCAGGAGTCCTCATGCTGGCCGACCAGGCGCACGCACCAGGCCAGCGCGTCGCTGCGGCTTCTGGCCACCCCGGCCTCCACCAGGGTGTCGAGCACCAGTCGTTCGCCCTGCCTGAGCCTGGTCATGACCGGCACCGAGAAGGTCGTGAACATCACCGTCTGGTGGGCACACCGCACGCCCCAGGACACCTTGCGGCCGTAGGCTCGCTCTGCCTCGCTGGCGATGTCCATCCGCTGCTGCCTGGTCTCCTCGCGGAACCGGCGGCTGCGGCCATCCCAGGCCGCCGCGACCTCGGCATCCGACGCCCCGCCCGGCGTCTGCGGCGCGGGGATCGGCACGATGACCGTGATCTCCTCGCGATCGGCGCGGACCTCGATCGGGCCGTCGAGCCAGTCGGCCGGAATCCGGCCGGTGAACCAGCCCCGGAGTTGCTCGGCGAGGGGCCCGTCGAAGGAGTGCGCCTGCTCACGGTCGGCGGCGCGGCCGGAGTCCGTGCCATGATTGGCTGTACTCATGTAATCAGGATTACACGGCATCCGCGGCAGGGCAAGTAACCGGCAGGTCAGATCGTCGCGGCCGGTCGGTCAGCCCGTACCCGGTCAGCCGGCCGGGTTCGCGGCTACCGCGGCGGCGACCTTCGGGTAGACCCGGACCGCTCCGGCGAAGCCAGGTCCGAAGTAGGCGGACACGATCTCGACGTTCAATCCGGGTTCCGGGGCCTGGATCATAAGCCCGTTGCCGAGGTAGATCGCGACGTGCGAGATGTAGCCGGGCGCGGTCGGATCGGTGTGGTAGAAGAGCAGGTCGCCGGGCTGAAGCTGGCTCAGCGGCACGCTCGGGCCGGTCCTGGCCTGGTCGGCGGCCACCCGCGGCATGACGATCCCGGCCTGGGCCATCGACCACTGCACCAGGCCGGAGCAGTCGAAGCTGGTCGGCCCGGCGGCGCCCCAGACATACGGCATGCCCAGCCTGCTCCGGGCCGCGGCCAGGAACCTGACCGTCTGCACGGCCGTCAGGCCCTGGCCGATGACGCCGGGATTACCCGCCGCGTCGGAGGTGACCACGGTCCGCCCGAGAACGACCTGGGTCACCAGTGCGGCGACTGCGGTCCGCTTCGGCGCGAACGCTCGAATTGCGGCCATCAACCTGGCCAGGCGGGCGTGCGGCGCGCTGACCACGACGGCGTTGCCGGCGGGCAGTCCGAGCAGTCCGGCCACCCGGCCGCTGACCACGGCGTCCACGCCGCCGATGCCGACCGTGCCGAAGCCTGCCACCGGCAGCCGCAGGGTCCGTGCTCCGATGACCCGGACCGGGGCGCCTGGCCGGAGCCGGTCGTGCCTGCCCATCGTGTAGGCGACCGCGATCCCCCCGTCCGACACGTTCCGCCAGAGCGAGTCCGACATCGCCGTCGGCCGGGCCGCGAACGGCCGGAAGGCCGCCGGCCGGACTCCGAGCACGTTGACGAACACGCCGTTGACCCGGATCCGCCCGGCGTCGACCGCGATCGCGGCGACGACGCCGGGAAGCCGACGCACCGCGCGCAGCACGCGGGCCGGCACCGGATCGGCGGAGACGAGCAGCAGGTCGGGCTGGAGCAACCTGGCCGGCCGGCCGGCAGCGACCGAATCCGAGGACGGCAGCGGCTGGCTGGCGACCGTCATCGCCGGACCGGTCGGATCGGCAGCGGCCGCGGCGGATCCGCCCGGCAGCACGGCCGCGATGAGCGCGGCCAGGAGCGGCACGGCGAAGGCGGAGAGCAGGCCACGCGCGCGCGTGCGCAATCTCGGCTCCCCCTTCCCGAGCATATTCGGGCGGCTTAACGGGATTATGCCCGCTAATGCCGCCCAGCGAAAGGCTCGGCATTCCCGCTGGACAGTCGCGGCGCTGGCGGTCGGGCGTTGACGCGGGCAGCGTCCTGGTGGTGGCCTGGCCCGGCTCAGCGGCGCAGCACGGCGCGCAGGTCGTCCGGCGTGCCGACCGGAAGCCGGCAGGCGAAGTCCCGGCATACGTAGGCGGCCGGCCCGCCATCGACCAGGCCCCGGCCGGCCAGCAGCGGAACCGGCGGGTCGGCGGCGGACCCGACGCCGTCCCCGAGCGCGATCACCGCCCCCGGCGGGGCAGCGCGGACCGCCTCGGCGTGCAACGCGGCGGTACGGGGATCACCGGCCGGCCCGACGATCGCGATCTCCGCCGGCCCGGCCAGGAACGCCTCGGCGACCGCCAGTCCCGAGCCCGCCGCGCGCGGGTAGCGGGCCGCCACGGCGGGCAGGGCGGCCAGTGCGCCGGCCGCCGCGTCGCGGTGCCACCGCGAGCCGGTCAGGGCGGCATAGCTGAGCAGGGCGTCGGCGGCGGCGTAGGCCCCGGCCGGCGTCGGGCCGTCGGTGAATTCGGCCGGGCGGTAAATGAGCCGTTCGGCGTCATCGGCGGTGTCGTAGAACGTCCCGTCCGCGGACCTGAACCGGTCGAGCACCGTGTCCAGCAGCCGGCCGGCGACGCGGACCCAGTCCGTCTCGCCGGTCACGCCGGACAGCGTGATCAGGCCCGCGGCCACGCAGGCGTAGTCCTCGAGCAGTCCGGCGCTCGGCCCGGCGACGCCGTCCCGCGAGGTCCTGGCGATCCGCCCGCCGGCGATGTGCACGTCAGCGATCAGCCGGGCGGCTTCCCGCGCGGCGTCGATGAAGCCGGCCTGGCCGAGCAGCAGGCCGGTCTCGGCCAGCGCGCCGATCGCCAGGCCGTTCCATGCCGCCACGACCTTGTCGTCCCTGGCCGGCTGTATCCGGGCGGACCGGGCGGCCAGCAGCGCGGCCCTGATCCGCTGGTAGCGCCCCTCGTCGTCCGGGTCGGCGGGCAGTCGCAGCACGGACCGGCCGTGCTCGAACGAGCCCTGCGGGGTCACCGCGAACAGCCGGACGGCGTAGTCGCCGTCGGCGGCGCCGAGCACCTCGGCTAGCTCGGCCGGGGTCCAGACGTAGCAGGCGCCTTCCACGCCGCCACTGTCCGCGTCCAGGGCGCTGGCGAACCCGCCCTCGGCGGTGCGCAGGCCGGCGATCATCCAGTCGCAGGTCTGGCCGGCCACCCGGGCCGCCAGGTCGCTGCCGGACCGCCGCCACCAGTGCGCGTACACCCGGGCTAGCTGCGCGTTGTCGTAGAGCATCTTCTCGAAGTGCGGCACGATCCAGTCCGCGTCCACGCTGTACCTGGCGAATCCGCCGCCAAGCTGGTCATAGATCCCGCCGCGGGCCATCGCCTCGGCGGTGACCCGCACCATCTCCAGTGCGTCCTCGGGCGAGCCGGCCCCCGCACCCGGCGCCCGCTCGGAGTGCCTGAGCAGGAACTCAAGGACGGTGGACGGCGGGAACTTCGGCGCACCGCCGAAGCCGCCGCGCCGGTCGTCGTGCTGGCTCAGCAGGTCCCGCACGGCGTCGTCGCAGACCGCGGCCCGGACCGGCCCGGCCAGGTCCGGACCGGGCTCCGGGCCGACGACCTGCACCGACCCGAGGCCGGCCGTGGCGCTCGCGGCGAGCGCCGCCACGATCTCTCTGGCCCGGCCAGCCACGGTGTCGCGGTCGTCCCGCCAGGCCCGGGCGATGGCCAGGATCACCCGCTGGAAGTGCTCCCTGGGGAAGTAGGTCCCGCAGTAGAACGGCTCCCGGTCCGGGGTCAGGAAGACCGTCATCGGCCAGCCGCCCTGACCGGTCATTGCCTGCGTCGCGGTCATGTAGACCGCGTCCACGTCCGGCCGTTCCTCCCGGTCCACCTTGATCGCGACGAGCAGGTCGTTCATCAGGTCGGCGGTCGCGTGGTCCTCGAACGACTCGTGCGCCATCACGTGGCACCAGTGGCAGGCGGAGTAGCCCACCGACAGCAGCACCGGCACGTCCCGGCGGCGGGCCTGCTCGAATGCCTCGTCGCACCACGGCCACCAGTCCACCGGGTTGTCCGCGTGCTGGAGCAGATAGGGACTCGTCGCGTTCCTCAGCCGTTCCGCCATGGTCCCATCCTGGCAGGGCGCCGGGCGCGGACCCGGCTGCTACCGTGCGAGATGTGAGTTCCGCTGCGTCAGGGGCCGATGACCGGCCGCACGGCACCCGGGTTCGCGGTACCCGGCAGGCCGAGGCGGTGGCCGCCGTGCTCGACCGGCTGCCGGGATTCTGCAGCGCGCAGCAGATCCACGCCGAACTCCGGCGGCGCGGCGAGCAGGTCGGGCTGACCACCGTCTACCGGCATCTGCAGGTGCTGAGCGAGACCGGCCGGGTGGACGCGATCAGGGACGCCTCCGGCGAGACGCTGTACCGGCGCTGCCAGACCGACACCCACCACCACCATCTGACCTGCCGGGTCTGCGGCCGCAGCGTGGAGGTGGAGGGCAGCGCCGTCGAGCGGTGGGCCGACGAGGTGGCCCGCCTGGCCGGCTTCACGGAGGTGGGCCACACCGTGGAATTGTTCGGCCTGTGCCCGCAGTGCCGCGCCGAGCGGGACGCCGGCGACCGGTGATCGACCGGCCGGGCTACTGGTGCCCGAGCACGGGATGCGGCAGGTAGGGCTCCTCCAGCCGGGCCATCTCCGCGCCGGTTAGCTCAAGTTGCTCGGCGGCCAGTGCGTCGGCGAGATGACCGGGCCTGGTGGCGCCGACGATCGGCGCGGTGACCCCGGGCCGGTGCAGCAGCCAGGCGAGCGCCACCTGCGCCTGCGGCACGCCACGCTCCGCGGCCACCTCGGCGACCCGGTCGACGACGTCGAAGTCCGACGGCATCGCGTACAGGGTGTCGATGAAGGCGTCCGAGTCCGACCTGGTCGTGTGCCGCTCCCCCGACCTGCTCCGGCTGCCGGCCAGCACGCCGCGGGCCAGCGGGCTCCACGGGATGACGCCGACGCCCTGGTCCGCGCAGAGCGGGATCATTTCCCGCTCCTCCTCGCGGTACAGCAGGTTGTAGTGATTCTGCATGGACACGAACCGGGTCCAGCCGTGTCGCTCGGCGGTGTGCTGGGCCTTGGCGAACTGCCAGGCGTACATCGAACTGGCCCCGATGTACCTGGCCTTGCCCGCGCGTACCACGTCGTCGAGGGCCTGCATGGTTTCCTCGATCGGCGTCCGGGGATCCCACCGGTGGATCTGGTAGAGGTCCACGTAGTCCATGTTCAGCCGGCGCAGCGACGCGTCGATGGCCGACATGATGTGCTTGCGGGACAGCCCGCGGTCGTTCTCCCCCTCACCCATCGGCATGTACACCTTGGTCGCCACGACCACGTCGTCGCGCCGGGTGTACCTGGGCAGCAGCCGACCGGTCGCGACCTCGCTGGCGCCGGCCGAGTAGACGTCGGCGGTGTCGAAGAACGTGATCCCGCCCTCGACGGCGGCCCGGACGATCGGCTCGGCCGCGTCCTCGTCGAGCACCCACGGCCGCTCACTGTTGTTCCCGTAGCTCATCATCCCGAGGCAGATCCGCGACACGCGCAGGCCGGTGGCACCGAGGTTGACGTACTTCATCCGGGCTCCTCATCACCAGGTGCGGGCAGCGGGCGGCCCGGGAAGGCCCGGGACCGCGCCGATCCTAGCGCGCCAACCCGGCTAGCACTTGCACACGTTCGCGCCCGCGGACGGCGCTGGGTCGTAGTACCCGTAGAACGCGTTGTTTCGGCACTTGACTGTCGCCGTGATGCCGCCGTAGTGCGAGGCGAGCGCGCCGATCTGCGGCTTGTTCCTGGCCTTGGCCGGCTGCTTCGGCACCAGGGCGGTGAAGCCGGAGCCGATGATCACCTGCACCGTGCCCGCCGTGATCCCGGCGACCTTCTTGATCTGCGCCGACCTGAACTGCTGCTTCAGGGTCTCCGCCGCGGCCAGTTCGGTCGTGGAGCTGTACTCGACCACCGACTTGGGGTAGCTGGCGGCGGCAGCGCTGCCGGTGCCGAGCACCGTGAACCCGCGGCTGCTCAGCGCCGTCGCCGCCTGACTGGCCAGGTTCGGCGCTGCCGCGGCGCTCAGCACCGTGACCTTCACCCTGGCCGGGCTGACCGTCGGGACGTTCGACTTCTTCAGCTTCGGCAGGCTGCGGTCATGCGCGATCGCACTGAACAGCGCGTCCGCCTGCGGCTGCGCGAACTCGATCTCGTTCGGGTTGGGCGGGTACGGCGCCCACGGCGCGGTAATGAACTGGACGTGGCTGAGCGAGATGCCACTCAGGCTGGATGCGATGTGCAGCAACTGCGTGGTGCTCGCGTCCGTGGTCATCGCGCTGGCCACATCACCCACTACCCGATACAACTCGGTCGGGTTGCTCAGCATGCCACTGTGCAGCACGCCCTTGACCACCTGCGCCATCAGGTACTGGTCCCGGGCGATCCTGGCGAGGTCCGAGCCGTTGGCGATGTTCTCGCGAGTGCGCCAGAATTCCAGCGCCACCTTGCCGTTGATGTGGTGGTTGCCAGCCGACAGGTGCAGCCCGGAGCCACCGTTTGCGGTGATCGTGTTGTTGATCGCGAACGGTATGCAGACGTTGACCCCGCCGATGTCGTTGATCACTTTCTGGAATCCGGTGAAGTCAAGCTGGACGAAGTTGTTGATGAAGATCCCGGTCTGCTGCTCCACCGTCTCCCTGACGCATTCCGGGCCGCCGTTCGCGAGCGTCGCGTTGATCCGCTCGAACGCGTTCGGGTTGGCCTGCTGGCCGGGCGTTCCGCGCCACGGCGAGCAGGCGTAGTACGGGACCACGGTGTCGCGCGGGATGCTGATCACCGTGACCTCGTGCCGACCGGGCGAGATGTGCGCGATCATCAGCGTGTCCGAGCAGTTGCAGCCGACCCGGCCGCCGATCTTGCCGTTCTGCCCGGACCGCGTGTCTGACCCCAGTACCAGGATGTTCAGGGCACTGGTGTACCTTGGCGGGCGGTGCCGGACATCGATCTGCTTGACCTGAGTGATATGGCCAAGCTGGACCCGGACGGCGACGTAGACTGTCAGCGTTACGGCGACCAGCACCGCGGCCATCGCGATGGAAGCCCAGGCGAGAATCCGCATTCGCCGTGACCTAGTGCGCTTCATTGGTCCTCCGGAGCGAGACTGCCGCATTGCCGATCGCGCGTATCGACAGATTAATCGAACCGCGAATCGACGCTTCGGCCGAACCACCGTGCGGTAGCCACTCGCTAAGCGCACTTACCCTCGAAACGACCGGCGTAACGTGACGGTTCCTGTGCTACCCCGGCCAACGGGGCGGATCAGCCGGAGGCGGCCCTACCGACGCGCGCCGGACCAGGTTCATCGGCTGCCGGATCACGACGTCCCGGCCAGGACTGCCGTCGACCCGCGCGATCAGGGCGTCGACCGCCGCCGAGCCGAGTTCGGCCAGCGGCATCGAGACGCTGGTCACCGGCACGTCCAGGTAGGCCAGGCATTCGTCCTCGTCCAGGCTCACCAGGGACATCTCGGCAGGCACCGCGACACCGCCGTCCCGCAGTGCGGCGACGACGCCGAACACCTGGTTGATGCTGCCGACCGCGCACGCCGTGGCACGGGGAGCCCGGCGCAGCATCCGGCGGGCCGCGTCCCAGCCGCCCTCCTCGGTCGCCGCCGCGTGGATCACCGTGAGATGCAGTCCGGCGGCGGCGCAGATCCGGCGCGCGGCGCTTACCCGGCGGAACACGGTGTCCACCTCGGCGGCGCCGTCGATCAGCGCCACGCTGCGGTGACCGAGGTCGGCCACCTGCTCGACGAACATCCGGACCGCGGCCGACTCGTCCATGACGACGTCGTCGCCGCGCGCCGGGCCGCGCCGGTTGACGTAGACGTGCGGCACCGTGAGCACGCCGCCGGCGTGCGCGCTGACCCGCAGGGACGTCGCGATCAGCAGTCCGTCCACGCGGCTCTCCTCCACCAGGTAGCGGTAGCTGTCCGGCGGTCGCGGGTCATCGGTTGGCTCCTCCATGATCATCACGACGTAGCCGCGGTCGGCCGCGCGCTGGAGTGCGCCTCGCTGCAACCGGACCCAGATGGGGTTGCGCAGCAACGGGACGACGAAGGCGAACGCGCCGGTGCGCCGCTGCTTGAGCGCGCGCGCCAGCACGTTCGGGCGGTATCCCTGCTGCCGCGCCGTGCGCAGGATCTGCTCGGAGATCTCGGGCCGGACGGACTGCGCCGGGTCGCCGTTCAGCACCCGCGACACGGTGGAGGTGTGCACGCCGACGGCGCGGGCGATGTCGATCAGCCGGGACGCACGGGCGGCGCCGGGCGCGGCGGCCGCTCCCGCTCCCCGGCCGCCGTCCGCCGTCGCTCCCCGCGGATCCGGCGCGTGGCCGGCCGCGTCCGGGGACGCGACGTCATCGTCCACCGGGACACCTGCCCGCGCTCAGGCGGTGACGCCGCCGTCCACCATGATCACGCTGCCCTGCAGGTAGCCCGCCCGGTCGGAGGCCAGGAAGCAGACCGCGTCGGCGATATCGGCAGGCTGGCCGATCCGGCCCGCCGGGGTCGACGCGCTGAAGTCGGCCATCGCCGCGGCGTCGTGCCGGATCCAGTCGGCCATCTCGGTGTCGATCAGGCCGGGGCAGACGCAGTTGACCCGGATACCGTCGCGACCGTGGTCGACCGCCAGACTCCTGGTCAGCAGCACGAGGCCGCCCTTGGACGCGCAGTACGCGGCCCGCTTCCTGCCGCCCCGCACCCCGGCCGTCGACGCGATGTTGACGATGCAGCCGTCGCGGGCCTCGATCATGGCTGGGAGAAACTCCCGGCAGGTCAGGAAGGGGCCCTTGAGGTTGGTGTCCAGAATCCGGTCCCACTCCTCTTCCCGCAGGTCGGTGACGTACTGGATGCTGAAGACGCCGGCCGCGTTGACGAGCAGCCAGGGGGCGCCGAGATCGGTCCTGATCCGGTCCGCCGCCTGGCGCACCGAGCCGGCGTCGCGTATGTCGACACTATAGGCGCGGCCGCCCGGCACCTCGGAAAGGTCGGGTTCACGCAGGTCGAGGCCCGCGACGGCGAATCCGTCCGCGGCCAGGCGACGGCATATCGCCTGGCCGATCCCGCCCGCCGCGCCGGTCACGACGGCGGTCCTTGCCGCGGCCTGGCCGGCCGCCTGGCCGGTCACACGACCTCCGCGACGGCCCGGGTGAGCAGGATCGCCGCGCAGAATGAGCGGTAGACCGACAGCGGGTCCGGCCCGGTGCAGCGGAGTTCGCGCGGGCCGATCCTCTCCACGCCGCGTACCCAGCTAGCGGCCTCGGCGATATCGGTGGTCCGGACCGAGATCTCCAGCACGCTGTCCCGCAGCGGCGGCGGCGCGGTGCCGGGCGCGGCCGCGACCGCCTCCTGGGCGCCCTGCCGGATCAGCGCGCACGCGCGGTCCGGGTGCAGGCTGTGCGCCGCGGCCCGGCTGATCGACTCCTTGACGACGACCTGGCGCACGCCGGGCAGCAGTTCGGCGGTTTCCGCGCAAGCGCTCCGGTCGCCGGTGACCAGCACGACCGGGACCTGGTAGTGCGCCGCGACCAGGGCATTGATGCCCGCCTCGCCGGTGACCACGCCGTCCAGCCTGGCCTCGACCACCGCCCGCGGGTTATAGGTATGCGACAGCCCGGCCGGCGCCCCCACCGAGCCGTGATAGGAGACGAAAAGTATCGCGTCGAAGCTGTCGTCCAGGCCCTGCATCATGTACAGCGGCTTGTGGCTGCCCGAGATGTAGGACGCGCCGCCGGCCAGTTGACCTGGCGGCAGGTTCCGCATCGTCGAGTGCGAGTCGTTGACCACGATCTCCGTCGCGCCCCCGGCGAGGGCGCCCTCGATCGCGGCGTTCACCTCGTCGAGCAGCAGCCTGCGGCCGGCCACCGCCTCCGGGCCGGTGCCCACGCACTGGTCCCAGTCGACGACTCCCGCCGTCCCCTCCATGTCGCTGGACAGGAAGACCTTCATATCTGCTTTCTCTCCCTTACCGTGAAGGTGTCCTCATCGGCACTCTGGACGCTGTAGGTGGCGCCCGAGGCCGTCGACGCTCCGCCGTGCCGCCCGTCCGGTGTCAGGCACAGGGCCTGCAGGGACGCCCGGAACTCGTCGGGCAGGTCCAGCGTGCGCGCGACCGCGGCGGCGCAGGCTTCCTGCGGATCGGCGCCTCGCTCGATCTCCAGCAGCACCGTGCGGGCGGTGCCCGCCCGGATAGCGAGTTCCCCGCGTCCGGTGCAGGCCGCCCCGCCGATCCGGTTGTCGCAGTAGTTGCCCGCGCCGATCACCGCCGAGTCGCCGACCCGGCCGGGATACTTCCACGGATAGCCGCTGGTGCTGACGCCGACCGCCAGGTTCCCGGTGGCGTCGAGGGCCAGCACGTTGACGGTCCCCCACGGTCCCTCGGGCGGCGACATGGCCTGGATCTGGGCCAGGGCCTGACGACGGTACGCCACCTCGCCACCGCCGTGGGTGGCCCGGGCCTGCTCGATGGCCTCAGGTTCCAGGCCAGCCAGCCACAGCCGCCTCGCCTCGTCGGTCAGCGTCTCGCCGCGCGGTATCCCCGCCTCGTCGGCGAACCGCTCCGCGCCGGCGCCCACCAGCAGCAGGTGCTGCGGCAGCCGGTCACAGACGGCCCGGGCGATCGAGATCGGGTGCGGAAAGCCGGTGACGCCCGCGACGGCCCCGGCCCGCAACGTGGCGCCGTCCATGATGGAGGCGTCAAGCTCGACCTCGCCGAGCAGGTTGGGCAGGCCGCCGACGCCGACGTAGTGGTCGGCCTCGTTGGCCTCGACGACCCGGACCGCGGCCTCTACCGCGTCCATGGCGCTGCCGCCCGCTCGCAGCAGTTCGATTCCGGCGGCGAGGCCGACCTCGCCGCGCTCACTCGCGATCATGACCGGTGTGATGGCTACTCCTCCCCGTCCCGCTGGCGCGGCACCCGCGCCGTCACGGAGTCGAATGCGAAATGACAGGCCGCCTGATGAACGGCCCCGTCCGGGCCGGCCACCAGGCCGGGATCCGTCTGCGCGCAGATCTCCCGGGCGAGCGGGCACCGGGTGCGGAACCGGCAGCCGGCCGGGATGCGCAGGGCGCTCGGCATGTCACCGGCCACGGCCGGGCCGCCATCGGCCGCGAACTCCGTCGCGCTGTCGGTGATCTTCGGGATCGCCGCCAGCAGGCCGCGGGTGTAGGGGTGCTGCGGGTCGCTGAAGATCTGCTCGGTCGGCGCGACCTCGACGATCCGGCCCAGGTACATCACGGCCACCCGGTCGCACAGGTGCCTGACCACGGCCAGGTTGTGCGAGATCAGCAGCAGGCTGAGCCCGAGTTCCGCCCGCAGGTCGGCGAGCAGGTTCAGGATCGTCGCCTGGACGCTCACGTCAAGGGCGGATACCGGTTCGTCGGCCACCAGGACGTCGGGCCGCAGGGCCAGCGCGCGGGCGATCGCGATCCGCTGCCGCTGACCGCCGGAGAACTGCCGCGGCTGGGCGCGCAGCGCGTCGTCGCCGAGGCCGACCAGCCTGACCAGTTCCCTGATGTAGTCGTCGCACTCCGACGACGGCACCACGTGGTGGACCCGGACTAGCTCGCGCAGCATCCCGCCGACCGTCATCCTCGGGTTCAGCGAGGAGTACGGATCCTGGAAGACCATCTGGATCCGGCGCAGATCGGCACGCGACCGCCGCCGGGGCAGCACCCGACCGTCGAACCGGATCGTTCCGCCGTCGACCGGTCGCAGGCCGGCCAGGGCCAGCGCGAACGTCGACTTGCCCGAGCCGGACTCGCCGACCAGCGCGAGCGCCTCGCCGCGCCGTAGGTCCAGGTCCACGCCGTCGACGGCGTGCAGCAGGCGCTGCTGGTTCCTGAGCCGGGCGCCCAGCCGCGATCCGACCGGGAACCAGACGCTGACGCCGGCCGCCGACAGCACCGGCTCGCCGGTCACGGCGTGACCTGCTCGGCGGCGAGGGCTTCGGCGCACCGCTCGTAGTGCAGGCAGGCGGTAGACCGCCCGCCGGGCAGCAGGCGCAGCGGAGTGGGCATGACCCGGCAATCCTCCTCGGCGAAGCTACAGCGCGGATGGAACCGGCAGCCCGGCGGCGGGCTCACCAGGCTCGGCGGCGAGCCCGGAATCGGGACCAGCGACTCGCGGACCTGCTCGACATCGGGGGCCGACCGGACCAGGCCGAGGGTGTACGGGTGCCGCGGGTCGAGCAGGATGTCCCTGGTATCGCCGTGCTCGATGATCTGCCCGCCGTACATCACGGCCACCCGCTGGCAGATCTGGGCGACCACGGGCAGGTCGTGGGTGACGAAGATGAGACTGACGTCCGATTCCCGGCAGAGCCTGGCCAGCAGCCGCAGGATCTGATCCTGGATCGTCACGTCGAGCGCGGTGGTCGGCTCGTCGCACAGGATGATCTCCGGATCGCAGGACAGCGCCATCGCGATCATCACCCGCTGCCGCATGCCGCCGGAGAACTCGTGCGGGTACGCGCGGAAGCGCCGCTCGGGGTCGGGGATGCCGACCCGCCGCATCAGGTCCAGCGCGCGCTCGGCCGCCTTCGACCTGCTGTAGCCGAGGTGTACCCGGGGCCCCTCGGCGATCTGGTGGCCCACCCGCATCACCGGGTTCAGCGCGCTCATCGGCTCCTGGAAGATCATCGCGATCTTCGGACCGCGGATGCGGTTGAGCGCGGACTGCGACAGCGGCACCAGGTCGGCGCCGTCGAGCAGAATCTGCCCGGATGTCACCCTGGCGTCCGGCGGCAGCACCCCGAGGATGGCGCGCAGCGTCATGCTCTTGCCCGACCCCGACTCGCCGACGAGTCCGAGCGCCTCGCCCCTGACGACGTCGAGGCTCACCCCGTCGACGGCGCGGACGGTGCCACGCCGGCCACTGATCTGCACACGCAGATCCCGGACGGCCAGGATCGGCCCGGCGGCGGCGGCCGCCGTCGGCCCGGTCATGACTGCCCCGGCCGGATCAGGTCGGCGAGGCCGTCGCCGATCAGGGAGAGCGCCAGGCCGACCACCACGACCGCCAGGCCGGGAAAGGTGGTGAGTTGCCAGTGCGTGGTCAGGAAGTTCTGTCCGTCATTGATCATCGATCCCAGATCCGGGGTGGGCGGGGGCACGCCGAGGCCGAAGTACCCGAGGGTCACGATCGCGAGGATGTCCTGCACGATGTCGGACATCGCGTAGATGATCGCCTGCGCGATCACGTTGGGCAGCAGGTGCCTGCCGATGATTCGCAGCGGGGACAGGCCGCCGGACCGGGCGGCGAGCACGTAGTCCTGCCGCTTAGCGACCAGGATCTCGCCGCGGATGATCCTGGCGTAGGACACCCAGCCAACCAGCGTGATCGCGATGTAGATGCTCCGCTCGCCCGGGCCGAGCACGAAGACCAGCGCGATGATAAGCACGTAGAACGGGAACGCGACCACGATGTCCACCAGGCGCATGATCACCGCGTCGACCCAGCCGCCGAAGTAACCGGCCAGGCTGCCCAGCGCGGTGCCGATGCAGAACGGCAGCAGCACGGCCACGAAGGCGATCCGCAGGTCCGTCCGAAGCCCGTACAGCAGCCTGGTGAACGTGTCCCTGCCGAGTTGGTCGGTCCCGAGCAGGTGCCGTGCGCTCGGGTTGAGCAGCGTGGCGTTGATGTTCTGCGCGATCGGGTTGTAGGAGGTCAGCAGCGGCGCGGCGGCGGCCAGTCCGACGATGATCAGGAGCAGGATCCCGCCGGCCAGCAGGGCCGGCTGCCGGTACCAGCGCCGGGCGGGCCGCGGCGTGGCGTGTTCCTCCTGTGCGGCGTCCAGCACCGGCTCGGGAACGGAGATGGCGCTCACCGGTCGAACCTCACTCGGGGGTCGAGAGCCGCGTAGGACAGGTCAGCCAGCAGGTTCACCAGCACCACGAGCACGCCGAACACCAGCGTCACGCCCTGCACCACCGGAAAGTCGCGCTGCAGGATGGAGTTGATCATCAGCTGGCCGATGCCGGGAATGGCGAAGACGTTCTCGATCACCACCGTGCCGCCGATCAGGAAGCCGATGTTGATGCCAAGCACGGTCACCGCCGGGATAACCGCGTTCCGCAGCACATGGCGGGCGAACAGCCGCCGCGCGGGGACGCCCTTGGCCCTCGCCGTGGTGATGTACTCGGCGCCGAGCACGTTCAGCATGCTGGCCCGCAGGCTGCGGATGACCACCGGGGCGAGCGCGATCGCCACGGTGAGCGCCGGGAGGAACATCGCGTGCAGGTGCCCGCCGAATCCGGTGCCGTACCCGCTGACCGGGAACAGGTGCGTGTTGATGGCCAGCGCGTAGATCAGCAGGATGCCGAGCCAGAACGACGGCATGCCGAGGCCGAGCAGCGGGATCGCCCGGACCAGGTGATCGCGGATGCCGTCCTTGCGGGAGGCCGCGATCATGGCCAGCGGCACGCTGATCACGATCGCCAGCACGGCCGCGTACCCGACCAGCCAGAGCGTGGCGGGCACCCGGGTCAGGATCAGGCTCGCGGCCGGAGCGCCGTAGAACAGGCTCTGCCCGAGGTTGCCGTGCACCAGGCGATCCATGAACAACCAGTACTGGCTGACCAGGGGCTGGTTCAGGCCCCACTGACGGTGCAAGATCGCCACCGCGCGCGGCGTGGCGTGGATCCCCAGGATGGTCCGCGCCGGGTCACCGGGAATCAGATGGATCATGAAGAACACGATGATCGTGACCCCGATCGCCACGGGCACGAGCATCAGGATCCGGTGCACGACGAAGGTCATGCGTCCCATCGATCGTCACCCTTCCCCGCCGGCCCGGCGGCGCCGCGGGCGGCGCCGCCGAACCGTGCGGATTGCCGTTCCGGCTCAGCGGTCACTTGCTGAGCCAGACGTTCTCCAGGTGGAAGTTGCCGAGCGGCGTCACGAAGAAGCCGTGCACGTTGCTGGTCGTGGCGTACGGGTAGGGCGAGTAGTACAGGAAGGCCATGAACGCGTCGCGGGCCGATTGAGCCTGCACGTAGTTGTAGAGGCTCTGCCTCGTCGCCGGGTTGGTGGTCTGCTCGGCCAGGTGGGTGTCCTTGACCACGGTGGGGTTGTTGTAGGCGGTGAAGAAGGACCTGGCGCCGGAGTTCGGGTCGACCGCGAAGGTCGCCAGTTCGTCGGGGTCCGGGATGTCCATCGTCCACAGCGTCAGGACCATGTCGTACTTGAGCGTCTGCTCGTCGTTGTTCACCGTGTTCGGGTCAAGCTGGACGATGTTCAGCTTGATGCCGAGCGGCTTCAGTTCGGACTGCAGGATCGTGGCGATCGTCACGTAGTCGGAGTTGCCCGCGGGCACCAGGATCGACGTGGTGAAGCCATTCGGGACGCTGGACGCGGCCATTTCCTTCTTGGCCGCCGCCAGGTTGTACTGCAAGCCGGCAGTGCTCGGCTGGTAGTACGGCACCTGCGGCGGGAAGAGCGAGTTGGCCGGCTTGCCGTTCCCGAACAGCACGGCCTTGACCAGGGCCGCACGGTTGATCGCCAGCGAGATGGCGCGGCGCACGTGCACATCCTGGAACGGCTTGCGCAGTTCGTTGAAGGCCAGGTAGTTCGTCTGGGTCGAGTTGAACAGGTCCATGGTGATGCCCGGCGTCGACTTCAGGCTGGCGACGGTGGACCAGGCGGGGAACGAGTCGATCTGGGCCTGGCCGCCCTTGAGCTGGAGCATCCTGGTGTTGTCGTTCGGCACGTCGGTGAAGGTCACGCTGTTCAGGTACGGCTTGCCCGGCTGCCAGTAGTAGGGGTTCTTCAGCAGCTTGATCGCCTGGCCCTTGTGCCAGTAGTCCCACTTGAACGGGCCGGTGCCGACCGGGTCGTTGTAGAACTGCGCCTGCGTCTTGCCGCCGTAGTTGGCCGGCAGCACGTCGTTGGCGAACAGCGACAGGTCGGCGAGCAGCGGCGCCCACGGGTACTTCAGGTGGATCAGCACCGTGTAGCGCGACGGTGCGTCCACCGACTTGATCGCGGTGTCGATGTAGCCCCAGCCCTTGGTCGCGGCCTTGGCCTGGTCCAGGGAGAACTTCACGTCGGCCGATGTCATCGGAGCGCCGGTGGAGAAGCGGACCCCGTGCCGGAGGGCGATCGTGTAGGTCAGCTTGTTCGCCGACATCGTGTAGCCGGTGGCCAGCCACGGCATGACGCCCTTGCCGTTGTTCGTCACGGTGAACAGCGGCTGGAAGATCTGCTCGAAGATCCAGATCGAGTCGTTGTCGAACGTGTCGATGTTGTTCATCGACTGAGCGTCCGCGTTGTTGGCGATGACCAGGTTGCCGCCATGGACGGGCGCCCCTGCGGCGGCGCCGCCGCCCGAGCCTCCCGATGTGCCTCCCCCTGACCCGCATCCGGCCAGGACTACGAGTGCGCAGGCCACGATGAGCGCCTTCGCCGCGAAAAGTCGTTTCACGCCGAACTCCTTGAAAGTACGGCGGCCAGATTGGCCGCTCCGCGCGACGGCGACGCTGCCGACCCTAGGACAAACCTTTGTTCTGCCTAAGATCGCTGTAACCGGGTCACTTGTAAATAGCCGGTCTATACCTGGACCGGCAGCGTTATCGTGTTGTAACGTTCCGAGCCGTGCGCTACCTCGTGATCGGATCCGGTGCCATCGGCGGCACCGTCGCGGCCGGCCTGACCCGCGACGGGCACGACGTCCTGGTCTGCGATGCCAGCGCGGACGTGGTGGCCGCGATCAACGCCCGCGGCCTCACGATCACCGGCCCGGTCGAGAGCTTCACCGCACCGGTTCCGGCGATCACCCCCGCCGACCTGCCGGAACGCATCGACGGCCCGGTGCTGGTGGCCGTCAAGGCACACCACACCGCTGCGGCCGCCGGCCTGCTCGCCGGACGACTGCGTGGCGACGGGTTCGCGGTCTCGCTGCAGAACGGCCTGAACGCGCCGGTCCTCGCCGCCGCACTCGGCGCGGACAAGGTGGTCGAGGCCTGCGTGAACTTCGGCGCCGACGTGCTCGAACCCGGCGTGATCCAGCGCGGCAACCGCGCGACGTTCAAGGTCGGGGAACTCGACGGCAGGCTGACCCAGCGGGTGCTGGCCCTCGCCGCCGATATCGCCGACGCGCAGGCCACGGACCGGGTGCTCGGCTACATCTGGGGCAAGGAGGCCTACGGCGCCATGCTGGCCGCGACGGCGGTCAGCGACCTGCCCATCGCGGAGGTGTTCGAGGCCCCCGGCTACCGGCGGCTGCTGCTGGCGATCGCCACCGAGGTGCTCGAGCAGGCGCCGGTCGAGCCGATGCCGCTCGACGGGTTCGATCCGGCCGACCTCCCGGGCTCCCTCGCCAGGCTGGCCGAGTTCAACCGGCACTCGGCGAAGACCCACACCGGCATATACCGGGACCTGGCGATCCTGCACCGGCCGACCGAGGTAAGCGCCATCCTCGGCGATCTGTCCGGACCGCTGATCGGGCACGTCGCCGAGATCATCGGCGCGATCGAGCGAGGCGAGCGCTCGTGCACCCGCGCGAACCTCGACCTGCTGGCCACCTACGAGCGGCTCTACCGGCTCGGCGGGCCGCTCAACGCGGTGGCGTCCGCGCTCGGCGCGCCGCGGCGCGCGCCGGCCGGGCCGCTGGCCGGCCAGCCAGTCGCGGTCAAGGACATCGTCGCCGTGGCCGGCGTCCGCACCGGCTGCGGCAGTCCGGCGAGCGACCCGGCGCCCGCCGTCCGGGACGCCACCCTGGTCGCCAGGCTCCGCGCGGCCGGGGCGGAGGTGTTCGCGACGTCGCAGTGCCTGGAGTACGCGGCGGGCTTCGCCCATCCCGAGATCGGCGACACCAGGAATCCGCGGGATCCGTCCCGCACCTCCGGCGGCTCGTCGGGAGGCTCGGCCGCGCTCGTCGCCGCGGGGGTCTGCGACCTCGCGGTCGGGACCGACACCGGCGGCTCGATCAGGATCCCCGCCGCCTACTGCGGCGTGGTCGGGTTCAAGCCGAGCTACGGCCTGCTCCCGCTGGACGGCGTCGTCCCGCTGGCGCCCGGCTGTGACCACGCGGGCACGCTGACCGCGACGGTGGCCAGCACGGCCAGCCTGATGCCGGTGCTGGCCGGGCCAGCCTGGCCGCCCGCCGACAACGACACCTCCGGCCTCGGCGGTTCCGCCGCCGCGGGCGACGGGCGGTGCGCGTTCACCATCGGCCTGCTGGCCAGCGAGCTAGCCGACCCGTCGGTCACCGGCGCGGTCAGGGCCGCCGTGCTGGCATCGATCGCCGCGCTGGAGGTGGCTGGCTGGACAGTTCGCCACGTCAGCGCCGGCTGGCTGGATCAGCTTGCCCGCTGGGAAGACACCCTGGCCGCGATCGTCGCCAGCCAGGCCGCCGCGGTGCACCGGGACCGGGACACCCGCCGCTACGCGGACGGGACGCGGGCCCTGCTCGCGTTCGGCGCCGGGGTGAGCCGGGAGCGTCTCGACGAGGCGCTGGCCGAGCAGGCCGCGCTCGCCAGCGCCATCGACGCCAGCCTCGACGGACTTGACGCGCTGGCCGGCCCGACGGTCGGCTACCCCGCACCCGAGCAGGATCCGCCGTTCGGCCTCGGCGACGGCAACGCGGAGAGCCGGTTCACCGGGCCCTACAACCTCGGCGGCCACCCCGCGCTGTCGCTTCCGGTTCCCGCCGCGGGCCTGCCCGCCGGCCTGCAGCTTGCGGGCCGCCGGGGCGGCGATCGCGCGCTCCTGGAACTCGCGGCGGCCGCCGAGGCGATCATCGCCGCGATGCCCGGCAGCGGCCAGCAGACGGCCGCCGCCAGTCCGGATGCCTAACCGTGGAGGGTATGCCCAGATGCCGAGCACACTGCGCCGCTACGAGCTTGACCTGGCCGGCCTCGGGGTTCCCGTCGTCGAGGTGACCGGCGCGGCCGGCGGGCCGACGCTTACCGTGCTCGCCGGGGTGCATGGCTGCGAGTACGCCCCGATGGCCGCCGTGCGCCAGTGGTCGGCATCGCTGGCCGCCCGGGACCTGCGCGGCGTGGTCCGTGCGGTGCCCGTGCTCAACCTGCCCGCCTTCCGGGCCCGCAGCCCGTTCGTGCTGCCGGAGGACGGCAAGAACCTGAATCGCTGCTTCCCCGGCGACCCGGCCGGCACGCTCGCCGACCGCCTGGCGCACGCGGCGTTCAGCCAGCTCATCATGGGTTCCGACGCGCTGATCGACGTGCACGCCGGCGACCTCCCCGAGGCGCTGGAGCCGTTCGCGCTCTACGACACCGGCGTCAGCGAGGACCAGGCACTCGACCTGGCGGTGGCCTACGGCCTGGGGTACGTGATCAGGCAGGCGCCAGGTCCGGGCCGGGCCGTCGCAGGCTCCACGAGCGCGGCGGCGGCCGCGGCGGGCATCCCGGCCATCATCGCCGAGGCCGGCGGCTGCGGCCTGGTCGAGCCGGCCGCCGTGGCGACCCATGTCCGCGGCCTGAACGCCGTGCTCGTCGCGCTCGGCATGGCCGATCCCGGCCAGGACCAGGCCGGGCCGGCCACCAGGGTCCCCGACGCCGGGCCGGTCACGCTCAGCCAGTTCATCTGGCTCCGCTGCGACCACGCGGGCTGGTGGGAGCCGGCCGTCACCCCGGGCGAGAGCGTCCGGGCCGGGCAGTTGATCGGGACCGTGACCAGCCTGGACGGCGCCCGGACGCTGCAGGCCATCACCGCCCCGACCGACGGCGTGCCGATGTTCATCACAAGCTCCCCGGCGGTTGACGCCGACGGGTTGCTGCTCGGCCTCGGCGCCCGCTAGCCGGACGCGGCAGGCCGATCAGCGGCCGGCCCGCCCGCCGAGCTACCCGCAGGTACTTGCTGACCACGGCGGGTCCCTCGCGAGGTTTCGGCCACTGCGGCGATCGGTATCCGTCTCCCCGCGCATGTCGGACCCGAGAGCGTGACTACCATGACTTTCGTGCTGATCCGGGACGCCATCGACGCCGAACTGCCCACCGTCGGGGAGATCAGGCTGGCGGCCTACCTGGCCGACGGTTTCCTGGCGCCCGGATCCGGCTACGCGCCGACCCTGCGCACTCTCGGCGCCGACGGTATCGGCGAGGTGCTCGTGGCGGTCGAGCCTGGCGGGCCAGGGGAGGCTGACCGGATCGTCGGCACCGTCATGCTGCAACCCTGGCCGCACTCCGGGCACGTGGCGCACGGGCCGGATGAGGCGGAAGTGCGGGCTCTCGCGGTGGCCCCGGACGCGCAGCGCGGCGGGATCGGGGCGGCCCTGCTTCAGGGTGTGATCGAGCGGGCCGGCCAGGCCGGCGTCGGCCACCTGGTGCTCTGCACCCAGACCACGATGCTCGCCGCGCACCGCCTGTACGAGCGGGCCGGGTTCATCCGGCTTCCCGACCGGGACTGGGCACCAGAACCCGGAACCACACTGCTCGCGTACGGACTGCGCCTGAGCGATTAGTCGCCGGGGGTGCTGTCCGCGCCGGTCTTCGCGGCCTCATCGGCCTCACGCCTGGCGGCCTCCTCGGCCTCCGCGCGCGCCGCCATGGTGACCCTGCGCAGGTGCCGGGACATCGACCGGAACACGAAGTACAGCAGCACGGCCATCCCGAAAATGATCAGGAAGGCGATCGTCCCTGGCTGCGCCAGGGCGTTGGTCGACGATGCCAGCACCGTCATAGCCGCACCTCCCGACGTAGCCCGGCCTCACGCACCCCGGCGAACAGGTCGTCTTCCGGAACGTCAGTATCCACCAGCGACCGGGCCAGGTGGTAATCCTCGGTCGGCCAGGCCTCCCGCTGCACCTCAAGCGGAACGCTGAACCACGAGCCATTCGGATCGACCTGGGTCGCGTGCGCGAGCAGCGCCTGGTCCCGGATCGGGAAGTAGTCCTCGCACCGGATCCTGGTCGTGATCGCGAAGGCTGGCCGGGCCGGGTCGTCGGTCCAGGTGGCCAGTCGCTCGGCGTACGGCGACTCAAGACCGCGCGCCAGCATCTTCTCGTGCATGGCCGTCAGCCTGGCGCGGTGGAAGGTGACGAAGTAGTACAGCTTCAGCGGCTGCCAGGGCGTGCCGCAGTCGGGGTACCGGTCCGGGTCGGCCGCCGCGTCAAAGGCCGCCATGGCGACCCGGTGGGTCATGATGTGGTCCGGGTGCGGGTACCCGCCGTTGGTGTCGTAGGTGAGCAGCACCTGGGGCCGGAATTCGCGCACCGCCCGTACCAGTGGCCGCGCGGCCTCGGTCAGTGACTGGAGCGCGAAGCAGCCATCCGGCAGCGGCGGCAGCGGGTCGCCCTCCGGCAGTCCCGAGTCGACGAACCCGAGGAACTGCTGCCGGACGCCGAGGATGTCGCGCGCCGCGGCCATCTCGGCCCGGCGGACGCCCGGCAGGTCGGCGCGCACCTCGGGCCGGTCCATCGCCTTGTTGAGGATGTCGCCGCGCTCGCCGCCGGTCATCGTGCAGACCAGCACGTCCACGCCCTCGCGGACGTAGCGGGCCATGGTCGCGGCTCCCTTGCTTGACTCATCGTCGGGGTGCGCGTGCACGGCCATCAGCCGGAGCGGGGCACCGCCAGGTGCCGGGCCGCCGGAAGCCGCGACGGCCTCGGCGTCGGCTCGGTCGGCGCGTGCTGATGACATGGCGGCGTCTCCCTCTCAGGGTCGGCGGGGTTACGGGCCCGGTCGGCCGTCGGCGTGGCCAGTGCGACCGGCCAGTGCGACCGGCCAGTGCGACCGGTCGGCGACGACCGGCCCGGGGCTGACGGTGGCGACAACTATGGTTCAACGTAGTCGCTAGCCGCCGGCATTCCTGATGGCCCCCGGGGTCCGCGACGGCCCAGCGCCCCGGCCCAGCACCCCGGCCCAGCACCCCGGCGCAGGACCTCCGGAGAAACAGACTATCCGGACATTATCCAGACCCGCGCGCCGACCGACTCCGCCCAGACGAGCTTCGAGTATCAAACACCTATTCGAAAAAGTCCGGTAAACTTCCAATGGTTGAACTGCCTTGACTGGACAAAGTAATCTCGAAGGATTACCCCCATAGCAGGGTCCGCCTCTGGACCCGGCGGAGTAAGGCTCCGCACAGCGGATGCGAGGAGTGCTGGTGACCGAGACCCGCGACGACACCGTGACCTGGCTCACCCAGGAGGCGTATGACCGGCTCAAGGCCGAGCTGGATTACCTCTCCGGTCAGGGCCGGATCGACATCGCCAAGAAGATCGAGCAAGCTCGGGAAGAAGGCGATCTGCGGGAGAACGGCGGATACCACGCTGCCAAGGAAGAGCAGGGCAAGCAGGAAGCGCGGATCCACCAGCTCACGCACATCCTGACGCATTCGAAGGTCGGCGAGCCGCCGCGCACCGACGGCGTGGTCGGCCCCGGCATGACGGTGACCGTTCGGTTCGAGGGCGACGACGCCGAGGTGACGTTCCTGCTGGCGTCCCGCGAGGAGAGCGGCGCGCCGATCGACGTGTACTCGCCGCGGTCCCCGCTCGGGTCGGCGATCCACGGCAAGAAAGTCGGCGAGACGGCGAGCTACAACCTGCCCAACGGCCGCACCGTGACCGTCGAGATCATCGACGCGGTGCCCTACGGGGGCATGTAGCGGCTGCCGCCGCCAGCCCGGCTGGGCTTCCCGGGCGCCCGGAGGAGTTTGTTACGCCCGGGGATGTGCTGGCAGATCCGGCGGACCAGAGCCGCCCGCGGCGGGTAGCTGTCGCGGGCGGCTGGTCCGCGAGTCCTAGGCGACCAGTTCCGGCTCGGCGGCCGGCCTGCCGTCCGGGGCGTCGTTCGTAGTCCGCAGCGGGACCTCCTTGATCAGCCAGGCCAGCCCGAACACGATCGCGGCGGCCGGCGCGGCCCAGATGAACACCGAATCGATGCCGTGGCTGATGCTGTAGAAGACCGCGTCGCGCACCGCCACCGGCAGGTTCTGCACGGTCTGCGGGTTCAGTTGCCCGCCGCTGCCCTGCACCGGGACGCCGGGCAGCCTGGACGCCATCGCCGAGGCCAGGGCCCTGGTGAAGACCACGCCGAAGATCGAGACTCCGATGGAGCCGCCGATCTGCTGGAAGAACGACCGCGAACTGCTCGCGACGCCCATGTCCTTGGGGTGCACGCTGTTCTGCGCGATCAGCGTGGTGATCTGCATCAGGAAGCCCATGCCGATGCCGAAGATCAGGAAGTAGCTCATCGAGATCAGCCGCGAGGTGTTCGGCCCGAGGTTGGTCAGCAGCAGCATCCCTACGGTCATGACCGCCCCGCCGATGATCGGCAGCGCCTTGTACCGGCCGGTCCGCACCATCACCCGGCCGGAGATCAGCGAGGTCACCGTGGACCCGAGCATCATCGGGATCAGCAGCAGGCCGCTGACCGTGGGCGAGGCATGCTGTACGGTCTGCTGGTACAGCGGCAGGAACGTCATCGCCCCGAACATCGCCAGGCCGAGCAGGAAGCTCATCCCGCTGACCAGTGAGAAGTTCCGGTTCCTGAAGACGTGCATCGGCAGGATCGGCTCGGCGGCCCACAGTTCGACCCAGATGAACCCTGCCGTGGCCAGGACGGCGACCACGATGAGGAAGACGATCAGCGGCGAGCCCCAGGCGTACTGGCTGCCGCCCCAGGTGGTGACCAGCACGATCGCGCTGGCGCCGATCGCGAGTACCGCGGCGCCGAGGTAGTCGATCTTGTGCTGGATCCGGTGCTTGCGCATGTGCAGGGTGGCGCCGATGTAGATCAGGGCAGCGCCGCCGACGGGCATGTTGATGTAGAAGATCCAGCGCCACGACAGGGTGTCGGTGATGTAGCCGCCGACCAGCGGACCGGCGATCATCGCGACCATCATCGCGGCCATCATGTAGCCGACGTACTGTCCGCGCTCGCGGGGCGAGACCAGGTCGCCGATCGCCGCGATGGCGCCGACCATCAGTCCGCCGGCCCCGAGGCCCTGGATCGCCCGGAAGATGATGAGCTGGTCCATCGAGTGCGACAGGCCGGACAGCGCTGACCCGGCCAGGAAGATGATGATCGACAGCATCAGCCACTTCTTGCGCCCGTACAGGTCGCCGAGCTTGCCGTACAGCGGCGTGGTGATGGTCGAGGCCAGCACGTACGCGGTGACCACCCAGGACAGGTGGTTGAGCCCGCCGAGGTCACCCACGATCCGGGGCAGCGCCGTGGAGACCACCAGCTGATCCAGCATCGCGAGGATCAGCGCGAGCAGCAGTCCGGGCAGCACGATCAGGATCTCGCGCTTCGCCTTGAACTGAGACTCGGCAGCCTGCTCGATCTCGGCCATGTACCGGCTCCTTCGCTGATCGGCCGCGCCCCGGCCGCATCTCCTGCATACTAACTTGCCGACCGGCTAGCATCGGAAGCTGATGCCACGATAGGCTTCGTACTAACCGGTCGTCAAGTTAGTTTGGAGGGTGGTGCAGATGACCGACACCGCCGACATCGGCTCGGGCGACGACCCGCTGGCCGAGTCGACCGCGCGGCCGTCTGCCGACACCAGAGCCGACTCCCGGCACCGCGGCGACACCCGCCGCCGGATCCAGACGGTAGCGGTGGAGCTATTCACCGAGCACGGCTACGACGGCACCTCGCTGCGGGAGATCGCCGAGCGACTGGACGTCACCAAGGCCGCCCTGTACTACCACTTCAAGTCCAAGGAAGACATCGTCGCCAGCCTGGTCGAGGACCATTTCGGCCGGATCGACGAACTGATCGCCTGGGGACGGGAGCAGCCGACGACGGCCGCCACCCGCCGCGAGATCGTCAACCGCTACGTCCGCATCGTCGAGGGCGGCGACCAGGTCTTCCGGATGCTCCAGCAGAATCAGGCGGCCGTGCACGCGATGGCCTCGGCCAAGAGCCGCGGCGAGCTGTTCCGGGAGCGTATGCACTCACTGATCGACCTGATCACCGGGCCGGGCGCCGGGCGGCCCGAGCGGGTGCGGGCCGCCATGATCCTGGGCGGGATCAGCGCCGGCTGGATGTTCTTCGCCGACCAGTTCACCGACCGGCACGAACTCAGCGAACTCGTGCGCTCGATCGCCAGCGAATTCCTCGCACCAGGTGGCGGCCCGGGCGCTGACCCGGGCAGCTAGCGGGACGCCGGGCGGCCGGCGGCGGTGGCCCGCACCAGCGGAAGGGTCCGGTAGGCCACCGGCGTGGCCAGCGCGATCACCGTCGAGGTCCGGACCACGCCGGGCACCGCCACGATCGCGTCGATCACTCGCTGCAGATCGGCGTTGGTCCTGGCTACCACCCGGCACAGCATGTCGCCGGGGCCGGTGATGGTGTGCGCCTCGAGAATCTCGCTGATCCGGGCGAGCGTGGGCGCGACCTGGTCCCGGCCGCTGGACTGGCTCAGCTCAAGCGTGACGAACGCGGTCACCCCGTGCCCCAGGGCGACCGGGTCGATGTCCGGCCCGTAGCCGGTGATCACCCCGCGGCTCTGTAGCCGGTCCAGGCGCGCCTGCACGGTCCCGCGCGCGACCTTGAGCCGGCGCGAGGCCTCGAGCACGCCGATGCGCGGTTCCGCGCTCAGCAATTCGATCAGCCGGGAGTCGAGTTCATCTATCAACGGCCAGCCTCTCGTCGCATCCTGACCAGAGAGCCAGGACATCTCTCATCGATAACTATGCACTCTGTCTAGTTCCAGAGCCGACAGTTGCGCATCTTGCCTGCCTGATCGATTCTGCGAGAAATCGGCGCCTGCACTTAGGCAAGCCTCAGCTTAGTCACCGCGAAGGCTGACCCGCGGAATTATCCGATCCACAGCAAGGGAGCGCGACCGATGACCGCAGACACGACGACCGCAGACACGACGACCGCCCGCAGCACCGCCATGTCCCGCGACGATTTCCCGGTTACCGGAATGGACGCGGTGGTTTTCGCCGTCGGAAATGCCCGGCAGGCCGCTCACTTCTACTCGACCGCCTTCGGGATGCGCTGCGTCGCCTACCGCGGCCCGGAGACCGGTTATCGCGACGAGGCCAGTTACGTGCTGGAATCCGGCACGGCGCGGTTCGTGTTCCGCGGCCCGGTCCGAGCCGGCACCGAACTCGCCGAGCACGTGTCCGTGCACGGCGACGGCGTGCTCGATCTCGCGATCGGCGTGCCGTCCGCCCGCGACGCCTTCGCGTTCGCGATCGACCGCGGGGCAAGGCCGATCGAGGAACCGCGGGTCGTCGAGGACGACGCCGGGCAGGTCGTCCTCGCCTCAATCGCGACCTTCGGCGACACCAGGCACACCTTCGTGGAGCGGTCTGGCTACGCCGGCCCCTATCTGCCCGGCTACGTCGGCGCGGAACCACTCGTGCCCGGGCCGGCCAGGCCCCTGTTCACCGCGATCGACCACTGCGTCGGCAACGTCGAACTCGGCATGATGAATGAGTGGGTGAACTTCTATCACCGGGTAATGGGGTTCACCAACATGAAGGAATTCGTGGGCGACGACATCGCTACCGAATACTCCGCTCTGATGAGCAAGGTCGTCGCCGACGGATCCCGTAAGGTCAAGTTCCCCATCAACGAGCCGGCGGTCGGCAAGAAGAAGTCCCAGATCGACGAGTACCTGGAGTTCTACGGCGGGCCGGGGGTCCAGCACATCGCGCTGGAGACTCCCGACATCGTGGCGGCCGTGCGCCAGATGCAGGCGGCCGGGGTCCGGTTCCTGCCGACGCCCGACAGCTACTACGACACGCTGGGCGAGTGGGTCGGTGACACCCGCGTTCGCCTGGCCGAACTCCGCGACCTGCGGATCCTGGCCGACCGGGACGAGGACGGCTACCTGCTGCAGATCTTCACGCAGCCGATGCAGGACCGGCCGACCGTGTTCTTCGAGCTCATCGAGCGGCACGGCTCGGAGGGCTTCGGCAAGGGGAACTTCAAGGCCCTGTTCGAGGCCATCGAGCGCGAGCAGGAGCGGCGCGGCAACCTCTAGGGACGGGTCGGCCGCTCGCCCCGGCCCGGCACCGCACGACGGGCCGGAGCGATCCTGTGGTGTGGATGGCCCATAACTACCACTAGAGGGTCGGTTATGGGCCATCCACACCACAATGCCGTGGCGCCCGGCGAAAGCCAGCTGGGCAGCATGATTACCTACAGCAACTTTGTAGTTACCGCATGCTACGTCCGGCCGCGCGGGCATCATGACGCTGAGACACGGCCGCCGAAGGCCTCGGCGGCCGCCACGTCGGGGCTCTTGGGGGGAGCATGTCGCAGCGAGGTGCGGGCGACCAGCCGGCAGCGGGGGCCGGCCAGGTCGAAGCGCCGGCCGAGATGCCCGCGCAGCGGACTCAGGGAACGCCGCCGCGCAACGGCGCGGCCGAGCCGACCCAGAGCATGGTGCCGAACGAGGCACCGGCCCGGTCGCCGTCCGGCGACGCCGTGCCCGGCCCGCGTGCCGCCGACGGCACGGCCGAGGTCGTTCCGCCTGGCGATGACGGTCAGCCGACGCAGGCGGCCGCGGTGGCCGGACTGGTCGCGATGACGCGGACCGCCACGGTGCCCGACACCGCGGACCGTGGTGCCGGGCCCACCGCGGATCCGGGAACCTGGGTCGACCCCGGCCTTGACCTCGCGGCCGGGCGGGCCACCGAGCCAGCGCGGCAGGCGGCCGCCG
>JAJYTW010000005.1:0-1061 GCA_021792855.1 Actinomycetes bacterium | reverse complement strand
GGGGAGCACGTGCTCGCCTCGTGGCAACGGCGGCTGATCGGCTATCTGATCGACAGCCTGATCATCTTCGCCGTCACCAGCGCCCTGTGGATCCGCCTGTTCATCTCCTTCGGCAACCGGATGAGCAACACGCTCAGCGCCCATCCGCACACGGGCACCGCGACGGCGCAGGCCGCGATCGGGCGGGTCTTCAGCACCACGCTCGGGCCGTTCCTGGTCGAACTGGTCTTCACGATGGTCCTGGCCGTCCTGTACTACTGGGTGCTGACCGCCAACTGGGGCACCACCGTCGGCAAGCGGTGCGTGTCCGCCTGGGTGGTTCCGGCCGCCGGGGGGACCCGGCCTGGCCTGGGCGCCTCGTTCCTCCGCGCGCTGGTGTTCGTGGTCTGCGCGCCGATCCTGCCGCTGTTCCTGATCGACAACCTGTGGCTGCTCGCCGGTCGCCGGCGTCAGTGCCTGCACGACAAGGCAGCCCGGACGATCGTGGTCCGCGGCAAGCCGGCGCCCTAGCCCCGCCGCGGTCAGAGCACGGCGGCCGCGTAGCCGCGCTCTGCCAGCGCCGCGATGATCGCCTCGCGGTGCTCGGGGCCGCGGGTCTCCATCTGCAGGATCACCTCGACCTCGGCGACCCGCAGGCCGGCCGAGACCCGCTCGTGCGCCACCTCGATCAGGTTCCCGCCAAGATCGGCGACGGCCGTCAGCAGCCCGGCGAGTGACCCGGGCAGGTCGGGGATGCGGCAGCGCATGGCGAGGAAGCGGCCGGCCGCCGCCAGACCGTGCCGCAGGACGCGGGCGAGCAGCAGCGGGTCGATGTTGCCGCCGGAGAGCAGCGCTACGACCGGCGGGCGGATCTGGTCGCGGTGCTCGAACAGCGCGGCGACCCCGGCCGCGCCGGCCGGCTCGACCAGCACCTTGGCCCGCTCCAGGCAGACCACCAGCGCCCGGGCGAGCCCGTCCTCGGTCACCGTCAGCACGTCCCGCACGAGCTCGCTGACCAGCCGGAACGTCAGCTCTCCCGGCCGGTCCACGGCGATCCCGTCGGCCATGGTCGGATCGGGCCG
>JAJYTW010000183.1 GCA_021792855.1 Actinomycetes bacterium | reverse complement strand
GCCGCCAACAGTCCTGCACCACAGGCCAGAAGCCCGCACCAGAGGATCATCTTATGCCGCTTCTCGGGCACGAAGTCCGTCCGCGCCCGGCTGTTCGATCGAATCTGCGCAGTGGGGACTGCGCCGAGTTGCCAGTTGCATTGCTGGCATTGCGAGGAGGAGAGTTGGGCAGCACAGTTTGGACAGCGCTCGCCGCTTTGACCACCAGCCATTGTGAACTCCATTCTTCAGAAAAATCTTGTACGCGAACAGTGGAACTTCCTTAAGGCGCGTCTGGTTCCGTGGTGATATTGGAAGAATGGCGGGCACACCGCACTAGCCTTACAATCTTCCGGGAGCCTCTTTCACGAGCCAGTCTGCCGACGCGCCATCTGTGGCGCATGACCTCTGTGCGGAGGTCATCGGGGGTGATGGCCGCGGCGCCAGGGCCCACCGAGGCTCACGCTACCGGGCCACCTGAACCGGATCTGTAGTCACTAATTTCCTCGGCCCGGATCAGCCCGTCTTCAATGCACCTGGCCAGGAGTGCATAGTTGGACCGGCACGGTCGGCCGGCGGCGGCGAACTTGGCTCTCGCGCGTTCGATGTACTGCTTCACGGTGAGCGGACTGACCGGCTCGCCCCCCGGCTTACGGAGCCTTCGGGCAATCGACGCGTGGTCCATCCCCTGAAAGAGATGCTGCAACGCCTGACGTTCCCGGGCCGACAGCCGGACAGCTTGGAGCATCCCGCCAGCCATCGACGGGGTGACGAAAGGCCGGTCTTGCGCCGCGGCCACGACCGTGTCGACGAATTGCGCACGCTCGGTTCGCTTGTCCAGGAACGCGCACGCACCGGCTGCCATCACGGCCTGCACGATAAGCGGCCTGACATGCACGGAGAACACGACCACCCGGTGCCCGGCGTCGCTGAGTTCGGCAACCCGGCCGGTCACCACATCGCCACCCAGTTCGAGGTCAAGCACGATCACGTCAGCCTCCCCGCCCGCGCCAGCCAGGACAGTGTCGATCCTGTCCCCGGTCACAGAGACGACGGCACGCTGGCGCGGGTCGGCAGCGATCCATGCCCGCACGCCCTCGATCACGACGTCGTGATCGTCGATCACGGCGACTCGGACGCGCCGGTCCACTGCGCTTGCACCCACAGCAGTTCTCCCTCGCTGTCCTGGCTGGTTTCGACGTCCACGTGCAGGCTCGGCGCGAGAACCTCAAGCCGGGCATCGGCGAGAACCGCAACCGCCACGTGGCTCGGCGCGGCTACTACGGTGACCCTGGCTCGGCTGGCCGCAGCAGCCAGCACCTCGATCACCGGCTCAGTGAGCGCCCGTCGGACCTGCACTGGTAGCAGCGGGATCGTGCCGGACGGGGCGGCCAGGTCCACCGCGACACCGCGGCGTTCGGCGGCATCGGCACACGCCCTCAACTCGTGGGAGAGGGGGTCCGGGACGTCGTCGTTCTCCACCAGAAGGCGGCGCAGCCGAGTCACCGCCACCGCGATCCGCTGCCGGGTGCTGACCTCGGCGAGGTCGAACAATCCGGCCGCCAGACCGTCCAGAAGTTCCGCGACGACGCCCCGGATCATCTCGTACCGGATCCGCCGGGCCTCCTGGACTGCCTCAGCGGCGCGTTCGGCGATCCGAGTCCTGGCGACCTCTTCCTCGGCCTGAGCCGCGCGCCTGGCCATGGCCGATACGATCTTGCTGCCCGCGAAGAGCGTGAGCGGCAGCCCGGCCCCCCCGCATAGCCCGATGAACCTGGCGATGCTCACCCGGTCGGTCTGCCCGAGAGCGATCAGCACCGCCAAGCCCGTCATCCCATCCGCGGCCAGAAACGCGAGCAGCGCGGCGACCCCATGTCTCCAAAGAACCACCAGCGCGAAGAAGGCCGTCGCAGTGAACGGCCAGTTGAGCGAGGCGAAGAAGCTGGAGGTCTGGGTAAGCCCGATGATCACAACGCCGGCTAGCAGCAGGGGGCAGGCAACTAGGGGCAACACAGCGCTCCGCCCGCCGCCGCGGAGCAGGACGACAGCGCTAGCCGTTCCGACCGCGGCGTAGACAAGCCAGACTAGCACGCTGGGTGCCCACAAACTGAGCCGGGACCAGGAAAAGATGATGGTCGCCAGCACGTAGCCGTGCCATGCGGCCATGACCACGATCGCAGCCAGCAAACCGCCACGGTCGTACCGCTCCGCGATGCCGGTTGTGGCCGTCTCGCCCTGCGCGCCGGCTAGCGGCAGAGCCACTGCAGACACACCGCCGTCCCCGCACCGGGAACGGAGCGCACCACCGCCGTACCGCCGACGGCGGCCATCCGTCCGATCAGATCTTCGCGCAGGCCGAAGCCCTGCCGCGCCGGTCGGGTCACGTCAAACCCCCGTCCCCGGTCGGTAACGGTCACGGTGACCAGCCCGTCGTCGTTGGCGAGGTCGATCGCGGCGTCCGCCACCCCGGCATGACGCGCTGCGTTCTCTAGCGCCTCAGCGGCGCCCGCGGCAAACGCCGCGGCGATCTCGGCGGGCACAAGGCACGGTCGCAGCCCAGCCGCGATCCGCAGCCTCATCTGATACCAGGACGCGACATTGGCCAGGCGCTCGTCCAGTCGGACCTGGCGCGCGCCGCTGTCGGCGCCGGTGTTCGAGCCGCCTCTTATATCCTGAAGCGCCTCCAGCGTCGCCGCTGCCCGTGCCTGTAGAACCGCACCCAGATGCCGGTCACGGTCACCGGCGTGCAGTGCCATCGTGAGGGTAGTCAGCGGACCGTTGTGCACCATGCGCAGCTGGGCGCGCTCGGCATCTCTGCGGGCCGTCACGACCGCCGCAACGGCCCGTGCTTCCCCGAGTTCGGCGAAGGCGCGGACCGCGGCGCGCTCGGCGCGCAGCGCGACGGCTATGGCGGCAGCCGCGACGGCAGCCATCGCCAGAAACAACTGGGCCTCGCCGAGCGCCCCGCCGTAGGAGAGGTGCGCCAGTCGCGCGCCCGCTACGTACCCGGCCGCCACCAGGAAGGCGCAGGGAATCGAAACCGCAGGGAGGCCACCGAGCTGGTCGGCGACCACTGCCATGCCGGCGACCAGGCCGATCCAGTTGACGGTGCCGCGGGCCGCCGCCACGGGCACCAGGTGGCCGAGCGCCACACCCAGCGTGGCCATCGCCAGCAGGTCCGCAGCTACGAGCCAGGACCGGAGTCCGTGCCGCCATGCGACGACCACGTAGACCAGCGTCCACGAGACCACGATGCCCAGCGCTGGCGCCAGCCACCCCCAAGTCACCGGGCCACCGGCCCCGAGCAGGGCGGCCACCACCCCCACAATTGTGGTGGTGCCGCGCAAGACCGCAGCCATTCGGCCCAGCGCTGGCCGCATCAGCCCGATCCCGCCAGCCAAACCGCCGCCGGAACCAAATCCGGAACGAGACAGATTCCAGCGCATTCCGCCGATCCCGCCCAATTGATATACACCGCATGCCAATCGTAGCAGCGGATCATACAGATTGCCGACTCGCTTACGCCGATTCATGTGTCCGTTAGTCCGAAAATGGAGAGTATGAGATGAGCCACCTCACCTGGGCAATCCGAAATAGTGCATATTACTAATACTTCGAAGTTTGTCACTACTACGCTCGATCTTTCGAACAAGATCTATACAAGGCGCTGTCGGGGATCCAACTTGGGAGCCAACAGCGCCCGACATGCGCCTACCGCAAGGCCTATCGGCTGCCCACTTTGAGATTGCGGGGTGGAACTCAGAACACGCTGTCCGCAGCGATGAGAAGGTCTCATTTGTCGCCACTTGTGAGTTACCCATTGATGGCCAGTTAGAAGTCCCCGGTTGCGTGTCTAGTCGCGCCTGGCTGGCTGTCGGAAGGGGAACCGGCCAGGCCCGCAGACGCACTCAGGCACCCCGTCTGACAGTTGCTGCAGGGACGGGTCACCGCAACCCCGCTGGCTCCGCCCAGACCGCGCTTCCCAGGCCCTGTAGCCGGCCAGGGAGTGCTCGGCGAGCCGTGCCCGCAGGTACGCCACCGACCAGGGCACATCGAAATGCGGGTCCTCGCCGAGGATGCCGTCGAGCATGGCGAGGGCGTGGCCCGACCGTTCAGCCAAGATCACGTCGCCCACCTCGCGGCGCGCCGACGGTGGCGGCGCACGGGATGTTCTAGCTGACCTCCTAATTCTAGTTAGCGGGTATGTACCGCGACTGCTGACCGGAGGTGCGGTTCTAGCCTGCGCAGACGCCGGCGCGGGGAGCACAAGACCGGGCGGGGTACCGAACGACGCCTCGTGCCTGTTTCCCTCCCCGTGCCTCGGCGCCGGTACCTTGCGGGAAGAGACTCGCCCGACCCTTCCCCTGGTCATGATCTGCACTGACCGTGCCGCTGCCGGCCGGGTGACACATGCCTGCCCGCGACCGATTGCAACCTCGGGCAGGTGAATCCCAGCCTCTTGCGGGCCACGTTCTAGGTGTGGGCACAGTTCCGCAACTCCGGAAGGGACCTCTGGCCCTGACCTGCCCGCGCCGCGCCGGTTAGCTTGCTTCGTACCACGTTACACGGGGTGGCCTGCTCCGCCCCGGCGCTCGAACGGGGGGCGAGAACGATGGTCACCAGGGAAGGCTCCGGCTTCGATACTCGCGCCGGATCACGCGGGAACCGCCCGCCCGGAACGGTCGGCCGGTGGCTAGGCGCACAGACCGACAGTCTTGGCGGCACGAAAATTGGCCGCCGGGTCTACCGCAGGCTGATGGGCTGCGACTCGCTGCTCCTGATCACTGTCGGCCGGAAGAGCGGGGCGGAACGCAGGCACCGACTGGCATGCTTCCCCGGCGACGGCGGAAGCTGGCTGATCGTGGCGGCGGCGGGCGGAACCGTCACCAATCCGGCGTGGTACTACAACCTGGCCGCCCATCCCGAGCGCGCGCGGATCGAGGTCGACGGCCGCATCATCGCGGTGCGCGCCGGGCAACTCCACGGGGCCGAGCGAGCGGATGCCTGGCGGACCATCATCGCTGCCGCGCCGCAGTTCGCGCGGTTCCAGCGGAAGACCGACCGGGAACTGCCGGTCATCCGCCTGACTCCTCGCTCCGCGAGCGCGGACCCTAGCAACCGCTAAGCGGGTGCGGACTCCATGCGAACGAGACCGGGCCACCGCGCTGCGGTCGCGTCACTGGCCATGCTGGCCGTCTTCGTCGTCTGGACCGCCGCGTTCATCGTCGTCAGCGGCTGGATCGCCGGCGGTGACGTGCCCTACCTGCGGGCCTGGCTACCCTGGCTCGGCGCCACCCTGGCGTGGACGCTGCCATTGCTGGCCGGCGTCGTGCTCGGTGGGGTCGCGATCCGGCACGGCGGAGGGCGCCTCGCCAGACTCGGCCTGGTCCTGAACGCTGCCCTGCTCGTCATCCTGGTCCTGCCGAACCTAGTCGGCCGGTTCGTCGGCCTATGACAAATCCGGGCCGCTACGGTCGGACGCCGATGGCCACCCGGATCTTCCCCCCGCAACATCCGGGTGGCCACCAGCAACCGTCTGCCGGGAGAGCCGCTCCCCGCCTGGCCCCCCAACCCCACGGAGGCGCTCGATCCCGGCTGTCGCTGGCGCTCTCGCGCTGCGTTACACCTGATAGAACGCCCGCCCCGTGGTGCGGGGATGCCGACCGTGTGGAGACCTGGTGAAGGTCTCAGTCGGCCGGGCGCTAGCAAGCGGCCGCGGTCGCGCCGTCCTCGTCAAGCCTGTCCACCGCACGGCGGACCAGTTCGCCGTGCTCGCAGCGGAGCACCCCGGACGCGGTGTCTCCCTCATACCAGACACCGATGCCGATAACTTCCCGGTTTCGCGCGTCGCGGTAGATGACCGGTGCGTCGATCCTGGTCACGACCACGGTCCGGCCGTCCACCAGGATCGTGTCGCCGTCGCGCAGGTCGTCACAGGAGACCGGCGTGCTCCCGTAGATCGTGGCGAGCAGTGCCTGTACCTCCGAGCGCGGGTACCGCCGGACGCCGCCAGGGGTGCGAATCGAATTCAGCTTCCCCTCGCGGGCCCAGCGGGCGATGGTCTTCGGCGTTGCTCTCAGGATCTCGGCCACCTCGGCCGGAGTCATGAACTCCGGTGGCGGCGTCTGCTCGTTCCGCTCAGTCAGTGCGTTCGTAGTCACGGGCTAGGTCCTTCCTGAAGGTTCACCCGACTACAGAGACCGCGCAGACCCCGAAATATGACGCGCAGAAGGCTCTTTTCCCGCTGGTTTTCTCAGCCGACCCGCCGGATCGGCCGGTCGGGGGCGCAGCGAAGCACGCCGGATGCCGTATTGCCCTCGTACCAGACCCCGATCCCGGTGACCTCGCGCTGCTGCTCGTCCCAGAACGCCACCGGGAACTCGATCCTGGTGACCGTGACCACCCGGCCGTCGACGAGGATCCGGTCCCCGGGCCGCAACTGGCTGCCCGACACCACCGCCACCCCGGCGGGCCCGCTCGCCGCTGCCCCGGTCCCCGGATCGCTGTCCCCTGCCTCGCCTGCCTCGTCCGCGCACTCGAACTCTGCTCGTGCCACCGGGGCGCTGTCCTTCCGTCGTGCCTTCCCTCATCAGGAAGGACCGGCGAAGTGGGCCGCGATGACGCCCGATCGGAAAATTGCACCGGGCATTGCCCCCCAGTGGCGGGCGGACGCGGGGAAGCCGGGCGCCGCTATCCCCCGGCCAGGCTCTCCAGCGCCGCGGCCGGGTCGGCGAGAGCCTCAGGCGACACGGGCCGGCCGGCCCGGATCAGTTCCCCGATGGCCTCGTTAACGTCCCAGATGTTGACGTTCATGCCGGCCAGCACTCGGCCATCCTCGTCCAGCCAGAACGCGATGAACTCCCGGCCGGGCACGTCGCCGCGGAAAACCACCCGCTGATAGCCGCCGGGTGCCACGTGCCCGACGTACTCCATCCCGAGGTCGTACTGGTCGGTGAAGAAGTACGGCAGCCGGTCGTAGCTCACCTCCTGCCCGGTCATCGCCAGCCCCGCGGCCTTGGCCTGGTTGATCGCGTTGTCCCAGTGCTCGACCCGGATGTGCCGCCCGAACCGGGGGTGGAACGCGCTGGCGACGTCCCCGGCCGCGAACACGTCCGGCGCCGACGTGCGGAGCCCGGCATCGGTGACGACGCCGTTGTCGGTCGCGATCCCGGCCGCCTCGGCAAGTCCGGTGCTCGGCCCCGCCCCGATGCCCACGACCACCACATCGGCCGGGACGACCGCGCCGTCGGCGAGCCTGACTCCGGCTACCGACCCGCCCGCGCCGGTGATCTCCGCCACCTGCACGCCGAATCGCAGGTCCACGCCGTGCTCGGCATGCAGGCCAGCGAAGACCTCGGCGACTTCCCGGCCGAGCACCCGGAGCAGCGGCAGTTCGGCCGTCTCGAGCACGGTGACCGCCCGGCCCGCCTCGCGAGCGGCGGCGGCAGCCTCCAGGCCGATCCACCCTGCCCCGATCACCACGACCCGGCCGGCCTGCGCGAAGGCGGCACGGATCCGCTCGCTGTCCCCGACCGTGCGCAGGTAGTACACGCCGTCCAGGTCGGCGCCGGGAACGTCGATCCGGCGCGGCGCGGCGCCGGTCGCCAGCAGCAGTCGGCCGTAGCCGAGCCGTTCCCCGCCCGCCAGGCTGATCTGGTGCGCGCCGGGATCGAGCGCGGTCACGGTCGTGCCGAGCCGCAACTCGACATCGTGCTCGCCGTACCACTCGGCCGGATGGACGAACAGCTTGTCCCGGCCGGTCTTGCCCATCAGGAAATCCTTGGACAGCGGCGGCCGCTCATATGGCCGGTCCTGCTCGGCGCCGATCAGGGTCAGCGAGCCGGAATAGCCCTCGGCACGCAGTGCCTGGGCCGCGTTCGCTCCGGCGAGGCTCGCGCCGACGATTACGTAGCCATTGTCAGTGCTCATCCAGTGCTCCCCGCAGATCGGCTGGCGCCGGGATTGCCCGCACCCAGGTTGCTGGCGCGGCGAGTGATCGGACAGGGCGAGAATACGCTTGGCGGACGACAGGCGGCAGCCGCGAACCGCCACCCGAATCGAGGGAGGCACCTTGACGGATATCCAGATCCCGGTGTCACGGGGGAACCTGCGCGGCTATCTGGCCCGGCCCGGCGGCGCCGGACCATGGCCCGGCGTGGTCGTGCTGCACGACGCCGTCGGGATGACCCCAGACCTGCGGTCGCAGGCCGAATGGCTGGCCGGCGCCGGGTATCTCGCGCTCGCGCCCGATCTGTACTCGATCGGCCGCAAGGCGCGCTGCCTGGTCGCCACCTTCCGGGACCTGTCGGCCGGGCACGGCCAGGTCTTCGACGACGTGGACGCCTGCCGCACCTGGCTGGCCGAGCGGTCGGACTGCACCGGCAGGATCGGCGTGATCGGCTACTGCATGGGCGGCGGCTTCGCGCTGGCCCTGGCGCCCGGCCACGGCTTCGACGCGGCCAGCGCCAACTACGGCATGCTGCCCAGGGACGCCGAGCGGTACCTGCGCGGCGCGTGCCCCGTGGTGGGCAGTTACGGCGGCCGGGACCGGTCGCTGCGCGGCGCCGCGAACCGACTGCGAGCCGCCCTGGACCAGGCCGGGGTGGCGAACGACATCAAGGAGTATCCGGAAGCCGGGCATTCCTTCCTGAATCAGCACGCCGGCCCGCTGGCCACGCTGGCCGGCGCCGCCGGGCCCGACGCGGCACTGGCCCGGGTGTTCGCCGTTTTCACCGCCGTCACCGGGCCGATCATGGGAATGGGCTATCACGAACCGTCCGCCGCCGACGCCCGGCGCCGCATTGTCGACTTTTTCGGCCAGCACCTCACGAATACCGCCGATAGCGATTCGGGCAGTAACTAACTATTTGTTGCAGCCAAATACCTCGCATACGGGTATCTAGCCGCGCGTTTCAGGGTGTCTAATGACAGAGCACCATCCGCTGTCGTAGCCCAGTGCTAAGACTCTAAGCAGGCTGCATTCACCCGATCGGAAGGCGGTGCCCTTGCATGCGAAGGATCCTCATACCGGCGGCGTTCGCGC
>JAJYTW010000182.1 GCA_021792855.1 Actinomycetes bacterium | reverse complement strand
GACCTGGTGGCACTGGCCGCCGCCGAGCTTTCCGAGGCGACCGGGGTGTCCGGCGTCCCGGTGGACGCGCGGGTCACCCGCTGGGGCGGCGGCCTGCCGCAGTACACCGTCGGGCACCTCGACCGGGTCCGGCGGATCAGGGAGACCGTCGCGGTGCTGCCCGGCCTCGCTGTCTGCGGCGCGGCCTACGACGGGATCGGCGTGCCGGCCTGCGTCGGCACGGCCCGGCTGGCCGCCGACCAGGTCAGCGCCTGGCTGGGCGAGCACCGAGTTGGCGAGCACCGAGTCGGCGAGCACCGGGCGGGCGAGCGCGAGCCGGGCACGGTCGCGCATGCGGGAGAATAGGACCATGGCAGAACATCACGACGCACCCGAACCGGCGGCGCAGTCCGCCGACCTCCAGTCGGGGGCCGGCTCCGAGACGGGCGGCAGGCGGCCGAAGGCGCGTGACCTGAACCAGCTGATCCGGTACACCATGTGGTCGGTGTTCCGGGTGGCCGATCACGCGGCCCTGGAACTGAACAGCCGCGAGGGCATGGCCTCGGAGATCACCGACCTGTGCGAGCAGGCCGCGGGCAAGGGCGTGGTCACCCGGGGCTGCTACGACCTGCAGGGCCTGCGGGCCGATGCGGACTTCATGTTCTGGTGGATCGCCCCGAGCTCGGACGACCTGCAGGAGATCTACTCCAGGTTCCGCCGCACCAGGCTGGGCCGGGCCTGTGAGCCGGTCTGGTCCTCGATGGCGCTGCACCGTCCGGCCGAGTTCAACAAGAGCCACATCCCGGCGTTCCTCGCGGGGGAGGAGGCCAGGAACTACGTCAGCGTGTACCCGTTCGTGCGGTCGTACGAGTGGTACCTGCTCGACGACGGCGAACGGCGGGCGATGCTGGCCGAGCACGGCCAGATGGCGCGGGATTACCCGGATGTCCGGGCGAACACGGTGGCTAGCTTCTCGCTGAACGACTACGAGTGGATTCTCGCGTTCGAGGCCGACGAACTGCACCGGATCGTGGACCTGATGCGGCACCTGCGGGGCGCGACCGCGCGGCGGCACACCCGGGTGGAGATCCCGTTCTTCACCGGCCGGCGCAAGGCGGTCAGCGACCTGGTCGCCGGCCTGGCGTGACCCGGCCGACCGTCACCCGGCCTGGCGTGAGCGGGCCGGTCGTCCTGTTCGGCCGGGAGCGCTTCACCGCCGAGCTTGGCTGGACCGATCTCGCGCCGCTGCTGCCCGGCTGGACGATCCGCACCTGCCACCCGGGCGCCGTCGGCGAGCATCTGGACGGCGTGCACGTGATCTGCCCGTTCGGCGCGAGGATCGACCGTGCCGTGCTGGAGGCAGGCCAGTTCGGGCTGGTGCACCAGTTTGGCGTCGGACTGGAGAAGGTCGACGTGGAGCGGGCCACCGAGCTTGGCGTCTGGGTAGCCCGGGTGCCCGGCGACGCGGGTGGCAACGGGGACAGCGTGGCCGAACTGGCGATCCTGCTGCTGCTCGCCCTGGTCCGCAGGCTGGCCGACACCCAGGCGGTGCTGGCCCGCGGGCACTGGGAGCGGCGGCCGACCGGCGGATCGCTGCTCGGCGCCACGGTGGCGATCGTCGGCCTCGGCGCGATCGGCGAGGCCCTGGCCCGGCGCCTGGCGCCGTTCGGGACCAGGCTGCTCGGCGTCCGGGCGCGGCCGGAGCGCGGCGGCCCGTCCGAGGTGGAGTCCGTCGTGGGCCCGGACCGGCTGCCCGAGGTGCTCGGCCGGGCCGACGCCGTGGTGTGCTGCGCGATGCTGGACGCCGGCACGGCCGGGATGTTCGGGCCGGACGCGTTCGCGGCGATGAAGCCCGGCGCGCTGTTCGTGAACGTCGCCCGCGGCGGCCTGGTCGACGAGGCGGCGCTGCTCGCCGCGCTGGAGTCCGGTCACCTGGCCGGCGCCGGCCTGGACGTGCACGCGACCGAGCCTGCCGACCCGGACTCGGCCCTGCTGCGGCACCAGCGGGTGCTGGCCACCCCGCATGTAGGCGGGCTCACCGATGTGATGTTCCGCCGCACCGGCGAGGCGTTCGCCCGCAGCGTGCTCCGCTGGGCGGCCGGTGAGCCCCCCAGCTACGCGGTCAACGCCCCGGCAGCCCCGCGCCTGGCACCGCCCATCGGCTAGCGGCCGCGCCGCTCAGATTCCCGGATCAGGCCGGTCTGGCCCGGGCCGGGGTCATGGCCGGCCCTTGCGCAGGAACGCCGTCAGCCGGTCCAGCGGCCAGGTATTGATCACGTCGCCGGCGGTCAGCCAGCCGCGCTGCGCCGTGCCGACCCCGTACCGCAGGAAGTCCAGGTGCCCGATGGCGTGCGCGTCGGTGTCGATCGCGAACTTGACCCCGGCGTCGCGAGCCGCCCGGATGTGCTCGGCGGGCAGGTCGAGCCGCTCGGGGTGGGAGTTGATTTCCAGCGCCGTCCCGGTCTCCGCGCAGACCCGGAACAGCGCGGCGAGGTCCACATCCACGCCGGGCCGCCTGCCGATCCGGCGTGCGGTCGGGTGGCCGATGACGTTCACGTACGGGTTCTGGCAGGCCCGCACGAACCGTCGGGTCATCTCGTCCCTGGGCTGATCGAAATGCGAGTGCACCGAGGCGACCCGGATGTCGAACCCGGCGAGCACCTCATCGGGCCAGTCCACCGAGCCGTCGGCGGCGATGTTCAGTTCGGTGCCGTGCAGCAGCCGGATCGGCGCGCCGCCGTCGGCGGCCAGCGACTCCTCCAGTCGCCGGACCTGCTCCCGCTGCGCCAGCATCTTCTCGGTGGTCATCCGCTGCATGAACAGGTTCGGCGCGTGATCGGTGATCGCGTAGTACTCGTATCCCCGGGTCCGCCCCGCGGCGACCATCTCGGCCAGCGTCGCGACCCCGTCGGTCAGGTTCGTGTGGGTGTGCAGGTCGCCCCGGATGTCACTGTCCTGCACCAGGACGGGCAGATCGCCGCGGAGCGCTGCCTTCACCTCGCCGGTGTCCTCGCGCATCGGCGGCGGCACCCAGGCCATGCCCAGCCTGGCGTAGACCTCCTCCTCGGTCCCGCTGACGATCAGATCCCCGGTCTCGGCGTCGAACAGGCCGTACTCGGACAGCTTGAGCTTCGCGCGCACCGCGATCTCGCGGACGGCCACGTTGTGCGCCTGCGATCCGGTGAAGTACTGGAGCGCGGCGCCCCAGCATTCGGGCCGGATCACCCGCAGATCGACCTGGATGCTGCCGCCCTGCGCCGGATGCCCGGTCGCTACCCGGACTGAGGTCTTGGTGGGGCCGTGCACGATCACCTCGGTCACCTCGGGCAGGCCGGTCAGCGCGGCCATCAGCGGGGCCGAGTCGGCCGCGGCGGCGAGCACGTCCACGTCGCCGACCGTCTCGGCGAAGCGGCGCAGCGAGCCGGCCGGCTCGCACCGCTGGCAGCCGGGAGCGGCCCGGACGGCGGCCACGATCTTGTCCGCGACCTCGGTTGCCACATGCAGCGGGGTCCGGCCGGTCGCACGCCTGGCAAGCTCGATGCCGTGCCGCAGCTTCTCCGCGCTGCGGGCGCCGAAGCCCTTCAGGCCGTGCAGCCGGCCGGCCTCGATCGCCGCCGCAAGCTCGTCGATGGAGGAGACGCCAAGCTCGTGGTAGAGCTGGAGGGCCCGCCGCGGACCGAGCGCAGGGATCGACGTCAGCGCCCGAACCCCGTCCGGCACGCTGGCCCGCAGATCCTCAAGTTCGTTGATCGTCCCGGTCCGCTGGTACTGGATGATCTTGGCGGCGATCGAAGCGCCGACTCCGGGAATCTTCCGCAGGTCGGCGTCGCCGAGCGCGCCGACGTCGCCGGAGTACCCGGCCACCGATTTGGCGGCCTTCTCGTAGTTGCGGGCCCGGAACTGGTCGCCCCCGGAGATCCGCAGCAGGTCGGCGTACTCCTGCAGCAGGTCGGCTACCTCGCTGTTGGCGCGTGCCATGACCGGATTCTGCCCGTCCGGGCCCGCTGTTAGCAGCCACGAACGTTCCCGCCGCGCGAGCAGCCGCCGGTACCGGGCTACTTCCTGGTGGCAAATGTCCTGGTAAACGTGAGAATCCGGGGAGACAGCAGGCCTGCCGGATTGGCGCCCCGCTCGGTTCCCGGAACGATGTAGTCGCGCAGGGCGACCATGAACATGCCCTTCAGCGCCGGGTACCCCACGGCGCTGGTGTCGATGCGTCTCGGCACCATCTGATCGGTGATCGTCGTGCAATCCTGCGGCCTGTCTCCCAGGACTGCACTCAGGACCGAGCAGTCCCTGGCGTAGTAGTGCACGAAGAACTTCCCGGTGCTGCCCGCCATTGACGCGTAGCTGTCAGCGGAGTGCTTCAGCCCCGTGTCCAGGACGTTCGACGGCGAGGCGAAGGTCGAGGCGTCGCTGATCGACAACCCGACGTAGGTGGCGTTCCTGGTCTGCGTGGCGAGCGTGCTGATCACCGCGTACACCTGGCCCGAGTCGAGTGGCAGCGGCTTGCCCCAGAAGATGGCCGCATCGTTGTTGTCGCCGTTGCAGTTCATGTCGATCGCACGGCAGTACGGGCCGCGCCAGCCAAGGCCGTCGTACAACTCCGGGATGACGTAGGAGTCCTGCGTCGCCCGCGCGCAACTCGTGCTGTGCAGATGGGCGACGGTGGTCAGGCGGAGGCATACCGCCCTGGTCAATTGCCGCAGGCTCGACGCCAGGTACTTCTCGCTGTGCACGGCGTGCGGCTCGTACCTCAGCGGGCCATAGCGCCGCACCGGGCCGGTCGACGCGGGCGCGCGCACCCGCAGCACCGTCAGCGGCAGCGCGCTGCGCCAGGCCTGCCCCGCGACCGGGGAAGCCGGCACCGCGTACCGCAGGCTCGTCACGAAGTCGATGGCCTTCCTGCCCATCCCGAGCGGGCCGATCGCGCCGTGGGCATCCCGGCTGGGGATCTGCTCGGTGAAGATCAGGTTGTCCGGCACCCCCTGCGCGTGCAGGGCCCGTCGCACAGCGTGGTCCGTCGAAGCGCTCGGCGTGATGATGAAGTACCGGTTCTTTCCGAATGGATAGCCCGACTGGCGCTGCATCACGACGTTATTGACGATGTCGCCCAATGCCGAGAAGGTCCAGACTCGGTCGGCCGTGTGATCGGCTGGCGGCCAGGTGCTGAACATGTACCGCATCGGCCAGGGCCGCCTCGGGTCGTGCGCCCACCGCAGGTAGTTCCTCGCCGTCCAGTGCCCGGGCTGTCCCCACTCATACGTCTGCAGCCCGATGTAGCGGCCAGGCGGCGGCATCCGGCCGTAGATCACGATCGCCTCGCGCGGGTCGAGTTGATAGGACACGCTGTATCCGTGCCGCAGTGGCCCGAACGCGTTCACCGTGGACGGCTCGACATACTCGCCCGGCCAGGATTTCACGACAGCCAGCACGTAGGGTGCCGCCGGGTTGGCGCCGAAGCAGTTCTTCAGCGCGGGAAATGTGTACTTCCGGCAGGTCTTAAGTGGATCGCTGGAGTACAGCAGCGGATAGCCAGGGGTGGTCTGGAAGCCCCGCCGCCTCAGGTAGTCCGTCAACGTCCTGGTGACGAGCGCGCGGGGTGGCCCGGAAGCCCGGGCGCCGGCCGCGCCCGGCCGCCCGGTGGCCTGCCGACTCCGCGTCGCGGCGCTGCCCTGGGTGGGCAGGGCCAGCGCCAGTCCGACCCCGGTCAGCAGGATCGCCGTGGCCAGCCGGTAGCGGCTACTCGAAATCGCCCTGGTCATCGGCCGTCCCCTCCTGGATCTGGCTATGCGCAGGGGGTTGCGGTCTTCTCGTGATGGGGCGGGGTTCACGCCGGTTCGCGCACCGCCCGGCAATGCCGCGGGCTGTCGCGGGCGCCGCCAGCGCCGCTCTGGGCCCGTACCGTCCAGAACAGCGCACGTCCTGGCGCCGGACACCGGCCGTAGGTCCCGAAGGCGCGGGCAATTCGGCACTGGCGGGCTGACCGCGGTTGACGCGGTGCTCTGGCACCGCACACCCGGTCCCGTCGCCATCGGCCGGACGGCGGGACCGGGTGTGCGGCCGGGGCGGGTTTCGCCGTCGAGGTGCTAGCTATCGGCAGGCTCGAGCGTGAGCGAGACCGAGTTGATGCACCAGCGCTGGTCGGTCGGGGTGTCGTAGCCCTCGCCCTCGAACACGTGGCCGAGGTGGGAGTCGCAGTTCGCGCACCGCACCTCGGTCCGCACCCGGCCCAGTGATCGGTCCTCGAGCAGCACGACCGCGTCGCCGATCCTGGGCTGGTAGAAGCTGGGCCAGCCGCAGTGCGACTCGAACTTGGCGTCGGAGCTGAATAGCTCGGCGCCGCAGGCGCGGCACCGGTAGACGCCGCGGGTGGTGGTGTCGGTGTACTCGCCGGTGAACGGCGCCTCGGTGCCCGCCTGGCGGAGCACGTGGTACTCCTCCGGGGTCAGCCGCTGCCGCCACTCGTCCTCGGAAAGCCGCATCGTCGTCATGGCATCGAGATTACCGGTGCCCGGCCGGTTCCCCGATGGTGTAGATGGCCCATAACAGTCACTGGAGTGACCAATATGTGCCATCTACACCACGGGAACAACCGGCCGGGGCCCGGCTAGGGCAGCGGGTTGACGATCGGCGCGCACCCCGCGCCGAGTTCGGGGTTGGCCCGGATGGCCGAGATCAGCGTCCCGCCGTACCTGGCCAGGTCCGGCGTGCCGTACTGGGCATCCCGGCCCAGGGCGTTGGTCGTGACGCCGCGGATGTAGTTGCCGAAGTTCCAGGCGCAGGCGCCCCGGGGGAACAGGCTGCCGAGCCCGTACCCGGCCCGCCGGGTCAGCGTCCAGAACGGGTAGAACGCGGCCGACAGCGGCGGTGCCGTGCACAGGTTCCCGTTGTAGATGTTGCAGAGGAACTCCGACCCGGCAACGTCGGTCTCGAACTGGACCTGCGGGTAGGGCTGCCGGCCGGTCGTGAACGGTCCGGCGTAGCTGATCGAGGTCGGGACGTTCGGCGATCCGTTCGGCCAGGCCGTCGGCCGGTAGTCCAGCCCGTCGAAGTCCAGGTCGCCGTTCTGGTAGGCGTTGTCCTGGCAGAAGTTGACTGGCGAGTACTCGCGCGCCCAGTGCGAGCCGAGCAGCACCCGGCGGACGCCCTGCGGCATGCAGGAGCCGTCGGCGAACTCGCATAGCTGCCCGCTGGCGGCGCTGCGACTCGGGCAGGCGATCGACGTGGTGGTGCCCTGGGTCATCGGATGGGTGCAGATGCCCCGCGCCGAGCACGGCCCCTCGCCGCTCGTCCGGCCAGGGCCCTCGGTCCCGCCCAGGCAGGTGCTATACACCTGGTTGTCGGTTATCACGCCGGGCTGGCGGACCGGCTGCCGGTTCGCCAGGGCCGCGCACACCTCGGAGTGCCCCATCTCCTGGGTCATCAGCACGCCGCCCGCCAGGGCCGCCCACGGCACCTGGTTCTGCGGGGACGCGGTGAGGTACTCGGCGTGGAAGGTGTACGGCGTGCCCGCGCAGTTCAGGTAGTTGGTGTGCATGAACCCGTTCTGCGCGCTCGCGGTCATCCAGCCCTTGCGGTGTGTGGTCAGGTCCCAGACCGTGGCGGTGAACCCGGCGTTCGGCCCGGTCAGCGGGTCGGTGATCGCCACCTTGAGCAGGTCCCCGGGGTGCAGCAGCAGCGTGTGCCGGTTCGGCATGTAGGTCCTGGCGTTGGCTAGCTGCGGGCTCGGCGGGCCGGCCGGGATGCCGTTGCGCTGCAGGAACGCGAAGTTGACCGGTTCGGTGCAGGCCGGGTTCAGGTGCGCGAAGTTGAACTGGGACTCCAGCGAGTCGATCGTCAGGGCCGCGCACCACTGGGTCTGGCTGCAGCTCACGTTGTCGGCGAACGGCGTGAACCCTGGCGGGTAGAACTGTAGTTCCATGAACGCCGACCCGGCCGCGTTCGGGTCGCTGATCGAACCGGAGTTCGCGTCGCTGTGCGGCAGGCACGGGTTCTGCGGGTAGGAGAAGTTGTCGCACAGTGGCAGGCCGAACCACGGCGCCGGGCTGAGTTGCGCGTAGCGGACGACCGATCCGGTGTTGGTGGCCGGCCTGCGCGGGTCGATGGGCAGCCGCATGAAATAGGTCATGGTGTTGCCCGAGCCGGGGGCGGTGGAGATGAATTTCACGCTCGGCTCGTCATGACCCACATAGTGGCCATTGTCGGTGAAGCGGTGCCAGTACGGTTTTGACGCGGTCCGGCCGGGTGCCCAGTATCCGCCGCTGCGCGCGCCGTGCGGGTCGACGCAGAGCATACGGTGGCCGGGCACGAGTGCGCGGTATTTCGTGCTCCACCCATTGCAGTCCATATTGCTGACGTGCTTGGGCTTGAACCATTTTGTCGTGGTGCTGGTGCTGACATTGACGGCAGCCGTCGCGATCCTGGCCGTAGTGACGTGCGCAGAGGCGGGTGTCGTCGGTGTGGTCGCCGCCATGGCGAAGCTAGCCAGCGCAAGGGCCGACGCGCCGATAAGCGCTCGCCCTATACGCCCGGTAGATGACCAGCGATTATGCACGCGCATACCTCTCAATTCGGGCTGTAAAATTCCGGTTCGAACGCTGTTCTGGCGAATTCGCACCGGCGCACGAAACTGTGCTGGCCGCGAAGGTAACGTCGCGCGAATTTAGAATCAAGCAGCAAAACACAAAGGGCTAAAGACTCTTGACAGATCGTTATCCTGCGTCGCCAGGAAAGGCGTTCGTTCTCCGGACGGGCCGATCCCGGTCCGGTCAGCCCGGCTGATCCCAGTCTGGTCAGGCGGCCGGCGCGAGCGCCTCGATCAGGTGCGCGGCGCGGTCGGTGGCCGCCCGGATGGGCAGGTCGGGGGCGCCGACCAGCGGGTCCCAGTTCAGGTCGTAGAACAGTTCGGTGACGCCCTGGCCGGCCAGCCAGTCCGCGTCGGCGCGGATCTGGCTGATGCCGCCGGACAGCAGCTTGCGTCCGCCGTGCCCGTCGGGCAGCGGGTCGCCGAGCCTGGCCGCGCCGCGGCAGATGATCCGGATCGCGGCCGGGTCCCGGCCGGCTTCCGCGGCGGCG
>JAJYTW010000181.1 GCA_021792855.1 Actinomycetes bacterium | reverse complement strand
CGAGCGCGTGGCCAAGAGTCGCGACGGTGGACTGGTACACGTAGGCGCCCGCGAGGATGCCGAGGGCCAGTGCGAGCACGGCCATCGCCAGGCCGAACCGAACCCGCAGGCTCACTGGGGGACCCGGACCCGTCGAAGCCGGTAGCCGAGACCGTGGACGGTCTCGATCGCCTCGGGTACTCCCTGGTCAGCGAGCTTGCGGCGGATCCGGCGGATGTACTGCTCGACGATGTTCTGGTCGACCTGGGCATCTCCCCACACGGCCGTGAGCAGGCTCGTCCGGCTCACCACGTAGCCGCCCCGCTCGACCAGGACCCTGAGCACGGCGAACTCCCGCTCCGAGAGGGGCAACTGCTCCTGTCTCATCCAGGCGCGGCGGCTGACCGTGTCGAGGGTGAACAGGCCATCGGCGACCACGCCGAACCGGGCCTGCCGGGACCTGCGCAGGTGGACAGCCACCCGGGCGTCCAGTTCGGCCAGGGCAAACGGCTTCACGAGGTAGTCGTCGGCGCCCGCCTGGAAGCCGGCCAGGCGGGCGTCAACAGCGCCGAGCGCCGTGAGGATCAGGATCGGCGTCCACCGGTCGCGGGCGCGGACCTGCCGGCAGATCTCGATGCCGTCGGCTTCCGGCAGCAGCAGGTCAAGCAGGACGGCGTCGAAGGTCTCGGCTCGCAGCAGCCGAGACGCCCGGACACCGGAGCGGGCGACGACCACGCGCCGCCCCCGGCTCCCGAGGAAGGCGGCGATGGCGTCCGCCAGTTCGCCGTCGTCCTCGACGAGCAGGATGGATGGCTCCGCCAGTTCGGGCAGCTCATCCGCGGCGGCACTCACCCGTGCGCCTGGCCGCCGCCCGGCGAGCCGACGGCGGCCGGAACGGATCCGGTCACCAGACCCGGCCCGGGTGGGGCCGGGTCTGAAGTCCCCGTGGCGAAGGCCAGGCATGCCTCCGGAGGAATGCTCACCCCGACCGCCCCGCCCCGCTCGAAGCGGTGCTCGGCAAAGATCCCGCCGAGCCTTACCCCGGGCGCAAGCTCGACGACATGGTCATAGCCACGCCCGCGAAATGCCACGTCAACGACCATAGCCGACAGATAGCCGTGCTGACCTGGGCCAGCCAGGCGCAGCGGTGCGCTCCGCACCAGGACGGCCACCTCCCGCGCCCGGTCGCTGCCAGGACCGAGGAGCAGGGCCTCGAGCGGGCCGGCCGCGGTGTGCACCCGGGCGCGGTCGGCCGGCAAGCGCCCGCTGACCGTCCCGGCGAGTTCGCCGGCGACTCCGGTGAACTGAGCCACGAATCGGCTGACCGGGGCACCGTAGATGACCTCCGGCCGATCCACCTGGATCAGCTCGCCGCCATTCAGCACCGCCACGACATCGGCGAGCGCGAACGCCTCTGCCTGATCGTGGGTGATGTAGACGGCGCTGGCGCCCGACTGCCGGGTCAACTCGGCCACGTCCACCCGCAGCCGCTCCCGCAGGTCGGCGTCGAGGCTGGAGAGCGGCTCGTCGAACAGCACGATTCGCGGGGACCCGACCAGGGCCCGCGCCAGGGCGACCCGCTGCTGCTCGCCGCCCGACAGGTGACGAGGATATCGCTGCGCGTGGGCGTCGAGGCCGACCCGCTCCAGGATCTGGCGAACTCGCCGCTCGGTCTCCGCCCGACCGAGCCTTCGGTGGTCGAGCGGGAAGGCGACGTTCTCCTGGATCGTCAGGTGCGGCCAGAGCGCGAAGTCCTGGAACACCATGGCCAGCCCCCGCCGCTCGGGCGCCACGTGGCGATCCGCGGAGCTCACGAGCCTGCCGTCGAAGTGGATCGTTCCGGCGTCGACCCGCTCGAGCCCGCCCAGGCAGCGCAGCATCGTGGACTTCCCGCTGCCCGATGGCCCGAGCAGGACGAGGAACTGGCCCGGGTCGACGGAGATCGAGATCTGCTTCAGGACGTGACGTCCGCCGAAGATCTTGTCTACGCCCGCGAGCGCGATCGCCGGGGTGGCGGCCGGCTGGTCCGCCCTCACGGCCGTCCCCCTCCCCCTAGCTGCCGCCAGCCGGGCGGGGCAAGCAGGCGGAACGCGACCTGGGCGACGCCGATCACGCCGAGGACGACGATCATCTGCACCACCGAGAACGCGGTGGCGGCGGCCAGATTGGCGTTCTGGAATGAGCTGAGAATGGCGGTTGCCATAGTCCGTACTCCGATCGGGGCAAGCATCTGGGAGGTGGGGAGTTCGCCGAAGGTGCCGGCGAAGGCGAGCAGCCACGCCCACAGCAGCGGCCGGGCCAGCAGGGGCAGCACGCACCGGCGGAAGGCCGCAGGCTGTGAGGCGCCGTGGAGCCGGCCGGCCTCCATGAGCGAGCCGTCTAGCTGCGCCACCGGGCCAAGCAGGACACGGGAATTCGATGGCAGGGCGATCGCCAGGTAGCCCATGCCGAGCAGGATCATCGAGCCGTAGAGGTTGATCCCGAGGCTGGTGAGCAGCGGCAGGTTGAACACGAAGATGAATCCCGCCGACACCACCAGGGCCGGGAGGGCCACCGACGCGATCAGGACGACGTCGCTCAGCCGGCCGAGCACTCCGGGCCTGGGCGAGGTGATTACCCGGGCGACGGCCACCGCGAGCAGCACGGTCAGCGTCGCGTTGATGACCGACATCTTCAGTGACACCAGGAGCGGAGCGGCAAGGCCCTGGTGGAGCAGGACCGTATAGGCGGACAGCGTGAAACTCGACAGCCGCAGTCCCGCACCGGGACGGAGCAGGGTGGATACCACCGCCCCGAAGGCCGGCACGACGATCGCCACGGCGAAGAACGCCGCGACGAGCGCGTTGATGGCCAGCCGCCGCCCGCCCCTCGGATGACTGCGCGTGGCGAACACCGACCTGCCGGACAGGACCGCCACGTCCCGGCGGCTGAGCACCCGCCGCTGCAGGGCCAGGACGGTTCCGATGGTGACTACGAGAAACCACCCGACGGCAGCCGCCTCGGGGAAGTTCGTCGGGAAGGTGGCGATGGCGGCCATGATGTTGGAGGTAGCCACGGGGATGTTGGCGTTGGCCGCGATGGTCGAGGCCACCCCGAAATCGCCGAGGGCCTCGGCGAAGACGATCACAACGGCCGCGAAGATCGCCGGCAGCAGAACTGGCGCGACGGTGCGTACTGTTCGCAGGACCCCGGCGCCGTGGATCCGCGCGGCCTCCTCAAACCGGCGTCCGGCGGCGTGCATGGCCGGAGCGATGGCGAAGTACGCGAAGGGCACCCCGCTGAGGGTCAGGACCAGCACGATTCCCGCCGGTCCGAGGATGGCCGACCGCATGCCCGCCGGGACGAGGCCGAGGCGCGACAGGATGCTGCCGGGCGCCAGGACCTCCTCCCAGCCGACGGCTGCCACGTAGGTCGGCACCAGCAGCAGGGTCCACAGCGCCCCGGGGATGAGCCGGCCCAGGCGCAGGTCGGTGCGCTGCACCACCAGTGCGAGGCAGGCAGCCAGCACCGTGGCGAACAGGCCGGCGCTGGTGGCGAAGATCAGGCTATTTCGGATCCCCGCCAGTTCGAGTCCGGAAAAGGCCTGCTGGAAAGCGGTCAGGCTGAACCAGCGGGCGCCCTGATCGAACAGTCGGGGCGAGAACGCGACGAGCAGGAAGCTCACCGTCGGCACCACGGCCACGACGGCGAGCACGCCCCACAGCAGCGGCCGGGCGGCCCGGCCGGCTACTCGTTCCGCCGCCGCTGACCGGGCCGCGCCAGTCGATCCGCGCCCCGCGTCGGCCTCGGGCGCGAGCAGGCTCACGCCCGAGGCCGACGCGCGATCTGACTCGGTGACCAACCTCAGCCGCCTATGTTCGCGTTGAACCAGGAATTGATCGCAGGCTCCCGGGGTCCCCAGACGTAGGGGTTCGGGAAGATGAACTGAATCGAGTTCAGCGGGGGAACGTGCGGCCGCGCGGGCGTGCCGACGATGATCGGAATGAAGTTGGAGTCCCCGAACGGGTCCCCGCGGTGCATCACTGCCTGGCCGGCCGGGCTGTAGACGAAGTCAGCGAACTTCTTCGCCACGGCGATCTCGGCAGGCGCGGCCCGGCCGTCGATAGCCATCGTGCTCGGGAGCGCCGGCGAGGGAGTCGGATAGATGATCCCGAGCTTCTTGCCCTGGTCCAGTGCCCCGACCCCGTCCGAATTCTGGCCGAGGGCAATGCTGATCTTGCCGGCCAGCAGGTCGGTGAACGCGTTGTTCGACGACACCTTCAGCCCGTTGGCCTTGAGCCGGGTGAGAAACGCCTCGCCCTTGGCAACGCCGCCGAGCGAGGCGAACAGCCCGGCCAGCATCGGATAGGTCGGCCCGTCCACGGCCGGGTTGTTCATCTCGATCTTGCCGCGCCACTGCGGGGAGAGCAGGTCCGCCCAGGTACGGGGCGGGTTCTTCACCGTGGCGGCGTTGTACATAAAGGCCCCGGACACGGTCAGGCCGGTCGGGATGTAGCTCCCGTCGGCAGGGACGAGACGCTGTCCGGCCGGAGTCAGCTTGCCAGTGGTCGGCTCGAAGTGGCGCAGCAGCATGCCCTCGCGATCAAGGGCGGCGTACGGGGCCGAACCGTCGGTCCACACCACGCCCCACTGCGGGTTGGCCCTGGTCGCCTGAATCCTGGCCAGGGTAGGGCCGGTGGAATTGTCGGACAGCTTGCAGACGATCCCGGTCGCCTTCTGGAACGCCGCGCACTCGGCGGCGTCGTAGCCTTCGGAGGACAGCAGGTACAGCGGCGTCGACGAGGCCTTGCTGCCGGTGCTCGCGGCACTGGCCGAGGCACCTCCGGAGGAGCAGGCGGACGCGGCGACGCTGAGGGTCAGGGCAAGGGCGCCGGCCCCGATCAGGCGCATGCCTCGGCCGGTCCTGCGGGCATTCAGAGCGGAATGATGTTGTTGTGTCACGGCAGCAGACGCTAGGTCGCCCTGATGCAGGCGCTGCGGCGAACGGACCACGGCAAGCTTGCGCGTGCCGGAAATCCGGATGTACTAAACCTGAAACCGCATTCAGAATCGGTCCGCCCGGCTCCGGCCAGGGCACCGTCGGCCCTTGCCGAGCCGCACGGCGCCGCTGTCGGTCAGGACCGGTAACCGGCGGACGGCCCGGTCGCATTGCCGGCCGGCGTCCGCGCCCCGGTGACCGAGACCCGCAGCAGCACCTTCCCGCCCGAGGTGATCGCGAAGCCCGCGACATGGCCGACCGGCACGACCGCCCGCGCCGGGTACCAGATCTGATCTCCGGCGCCGGACACGGTCCAGGCGCCGGCCAAAGAGCGCTGCCCGCTGGTGGTGATGACCCAGAACTCGCACTCGGTGCGCGGCTGGAAGCCGCTGACCTGCACCCACATCGCCGTGCCCGAGGCAGTGCCGCCGTAGCGGACCCGTGCCCCCAGGCCGTGCGTGCTGGCGGTGGCGACCGCGAGCACCGGCGGCCGGACCGGATGCCGGGTACCGAGCGCGCGTGCCGCCGCAGCGCCGGCCCCGGCGGCGATCAGGACTGCCACCGCGGCGGCCGCCGCGAACCGCAGCCGGCGGGTGCGGCGCCGGGCGCCGACGGCAGCGAGCAGGCGCGGGAGCAGGTCCGGCGGCGACTGGGCCGGATCGCCTTGGCTGGTCACCGCCGCGGCGATCCGCTCGGCGTCGGCCGGATCGACCCGGTGCAGCAGCGACGGCAGCGCGGCCAGGCCGGCCAGTTCCTCACGGCAGGCCAGGCAGCCGACCAGGTGCGCGTCGACCAGGCTGCGCTCGGCTGGCTCAATCGCCCCGAGCACGTAGACGCCGAGCAGTTCGCGGAACTGCCGGCAGGACGGGCCGCTCATGGCGCAAGCCCCCGTTCCTCCAGAGCCAGCTTCAGTGCCCGCAGGGCATAAAACGTACGCGACTTGACGGTACCTTCAGGGACGCCGAGAATCGAGGCCGCCTCGGCTACCGAGCAGCCCCGGTAGTAGGTGTGAAAGAGCACGGCCCGGTGCTCGGGCCGCAGCGAGCCGAGGGCGTCGGCGACCGCCCAGGCCTCCAGCGCCCGGTCGGCGGTGTCCGGCACCGGCAGCAGCGGCAGCATCCCGTCGCTGACCTCCCGCGGCCTGGACTGCCGGGCCCGGTGCGCGTCCACGGCCAGGTTCCTGGCCACCGCGAACAGCCACGGCCTGGCCGGGCGGTCGGCGATGGCCTCGGGATGCAGCCAGGCCCGGAGCAGGGTCTCCTGGACGATATCCTCGGCCCGCTGGCGGTCCCCGGCCGTCAGGTGCAGGGCATAGCGCAGCAGCGGCGCCGCGTGCTCCCAGTACAGCGCCCGCACCAGATCCTCATCGGTTATCGGATTAGGGCGCTGCCGACCTCCGGAACCGTCGTGAACCACCACACTGGTGTAACGAGCGTGCCGCCCGGGCGGTTCACCGCGAAGATCACGAAGTTGCGGCAATCGTCTCGGCGGGCTGCCGCTGGTCATCCCCCGGCGAACGGCGGCAGCACCTCCACGATGGCGCCGTCGGCGAGGATCACCGAATCGTGCGGGCGAATGCCGACCGGTTCGCCATCGATCAGCAGCGAGCACCGCCGGAGCACCAGTTCCAGCCGGCCTGCGGAGTCGCGCGCACCCGCGCTGGCCAGGCCGGCGGCCAGCGCCTCGGCTAGGGTGCGACCCCTGACCTGCTCCTCGGCCTGCCCGGCCGCGTCCCGGGCCGCCGCCCAGTAGCGAAGGGTCACGATTGCCATGTCAGCTATCCTCGCTCCTAACGAACCGGTCCCTCGGGCACCGGACCTCGCGGACGTGCGCGGCGCCGCCGCCGGGTCCGGCACGCAACCGGAGGTGGCGGCTGTTGAGCGAGATCATCCTGCTCAGCAGCACGACCGAACCGGCCGCCGGGATCCTGCCCTCGCTCAGCCTGCTCGGCCACGCGGTCACCGTCGCGCCCGCTGCCCTCGCCAGCCTAACGCCGGTTTCCGGCCTGGCGGAAAGCCCAGGCTACGACGTGATCCTGGTGGACGCCCGGCGCGACCTGGTGCAGGTCCGGGACCTGCTACGGGGTCTGGACCGGCACGGCGTCCCGGTGGTCGCGGTGATCGGCGAGGCCGCCTGGGCCGCGGTCACGGCGGACTGGGGCGTCGACGACGTCGTCCTGCACACCGCCGGGCCCGGAGAGGTCGAGGCCAGGCTCCGGCTGGCGATCGGCCGCTATGCCAGGTCCCCGGCCGATCGGGACGCCCAAGTGCGCTCCGGTGCGCTGGTCATCGACGAGGCGACCTACTCGGCCAGGATCGCCGGCGCCCCGCTCGACCTGACGTTCAAGGAGTTCGAGCTGCTGAAGTTCCTCGCCCAGCATCCCCGGCGGGTGTTCACCAGGTCCCAGCTGCTGCAGGAGGTGTGGGGTTATGACTACTTCGGCGGCACCAGGACGGTGGACGTACACGTCCGCCGGCTGCGGGCCAAGCTCGGCTCCGAGCACGAGGCCCTGATCGGCACGGTGCGGAACGTGGGCTACAAGTTCGTTCCGGCCAAGCCGGACGGCCGTCCGCAGCATCGGGACGCCACCGGGCACCGAGACAGCACCGGGCACCGGGACACCAGCCAGCGACCCGACAGCAGCCGGCGACCCGACGGACGTCCCGCGAGATCGGCGGACAGATGACAACGATCCGGGTCTCCGGGCACCTGACCGAGCAGGACGTGGCCGGCGTACTCGGGCTGGTACGGCTCGCCGCCGAGGATGACGGGGTCGCGCCGCTATCCGAGCACGTGATGTTGCACCTCAAGCACGGCGGTGACAGCCGGGCCAGGAACGTTCTGCTGCTAAGCGACGGCACGGTGGCCGGCTATGCGCACCTCGACCCGACCGACCCGGTCGAGGGCCCGAGCGGCGAGCTTGTCATTCACCCGGCCTTTCGCGGGCGGCACCTGGCCACCGAGCTAGTGCATGCCCTGATCGCCGACGCCGGCGGCAGCCCGCTCCGGCTCTGGGCACATGGGGACCTGCCCGCGGCGACCCGGCTGGCCGCTGCCACCGGGTTCACCAGGATCAGGTCGCTGTGGCAGATGCGCCGGTCCCTGCAGAGCCACCTGGACCGGCCAGAACTGCCCCCTGGCGTCGCCGTCCGGACGTTCGAGGTGGGCCGCGACGAGGACGCCTGGGTAGCGCTGAACGCCCGCGCCTTCGCCAGGCACCCCGAGCAGGGCGCGTGGACCAGGCACGACCTCGACCTGCGCGAGCGGGAACCGTGGTTCGACCCGGAGGGGTTCTTCCTGGCCGAGCGGTCGGGCAGGCTGGCGGGCTTTCACTGGACCAAGGTGCATGGTCAGGACGGCCGCGAGTCACCGCACGCGCATGAGGCCATCGGCGAGGTCTACGTCGTCGGCGTAGATCCCAGCGAGCGAGGCACCGGGCTTGGCCGCGCGCTGACCCTGGTCGGACTGCACCACCTGCGCTCGCGCGGCCTGTTCCAGGTCATGCTCTACGTGGACGAGGAGAACACGCCGGCCATCCGGCTGTACGAATCGCTCGGTTTCACCCACTGGGACACCGACGTGATGTTCGCCAGATCGGCCGTTTCCGCAGGTGATCACGCGTAGGCAAGAGTGCCTTGGCTCAGGTAGTGAAACGATGCGCCTGCCCGCGAGCACGGCAGGCGAAGTGCGAGCACAGGTGGACGGTTCCTGCCCCCTGTGGCGTCTGGCACCGCAGCACGACCCGCATCAGGCCGCGCCCGGGCGGAGCGGGCCGGCGAAGACTGTCTCGAAGCCGTTCGTGCAGGCGGCCGCGGTGAAGTCGAGCCGTACGAGCGCGGGGACGTACTGATCTGGCGGATAGACCCGCAGCCAGACTGTCCGGACGCTGCCCGGGCACTGGGCAGAAACTCCGATCATCGGGTTGTGGGCGAAAGTCAGCGCCGTGTGGGCAGCCTCGCCGGGTGCGAGCATGATCCTGAAACCTGAGCCTGGGTTCCGCAGATGTGATCCGGTGATAGTGCCTGAATCTATGGCCTGACCTGCGGGAATGGTGGCTGGGCTGGTGACGGGGCGTGTCACTAGCCGATGGTGTTGATGCTGGTCAGGGCGCTGCC